>JBILBP010000027.1:0-14183 GCA_044353645.1 Planctomycetota bacterium
GGTGTCGCCTTGTCGCAAGAAGCCGACCCCGAACGGGTGCTGGAGGCGATCCTGCTCGGCGCCAAGGAGCTCACCGATGCCGATGGCGGGTCGCTGTATATCCGCGTTGGGGATGAGCTGCGCTTCCAGCTGGTGCGCAATGACACCTTGCGGATCTCCTTCGGCGGGCCGGGCAAACCCCTACCGACCTTGCCGGCAGTACGCCTTGCCGACGCTGCGCATTCGGTGGTGGCGCGGGCGGCGATGACCGGGACCACGATCATCATCCCCGATGCCTACGCCGAAGAGCAGGTCGACGCCGACTTCGATTTCAGCGGCACGCATGCCTTCGATGCGCTCATGAATTACCGCAGCATCTCGCTGCTCACCGTGCCCATGCGCAATCATGAAGGCGAGGTCATTGGCGCCCTGCAGCTGATTAATGCCCGGGACAACCACGGCACCGTCGAGGCTTTTAGCGAAGCCGACGTGCGCCTCGTTGAATCGCTCGCCAGCCAGGCCGCCCAACTGCTGACTAAGGGCGAACTGATCAAGGGCATGGGCGATCTGTTCAACGCCTTCGTCGAGCTGATCGCCCATGCCATCGACGAGAAGTCGCCCTATACCGGCGGTCACTGCCGGCGCGTGCCGGAATTGACCATGGCCCTCGCGGAAGCCGCCACCCAGGCGGGCCTGATGAGCATGAGCGCGGCCGATCGCTACGAGATCCAGGTCGCCTCGTGGCTGCACGATTGCGGCAAGATCACCACCCCCGAGTGGGTGATGGACAAGGCCACCAAGCTGCAATCGATCAATGACCGCATCGAATTGATCGCGACGCGGTTCGGCAAACGCGCCGCCGAGCGCGAAGCCGCCTGTTGGCAGGGCATCGCCGAGGGCGGCGAGCGCCTGACCGCGATGGCCGCCCTGCGCCAGGAGGTGCAGGCGATCAACGACGACCTGACCTTCGTGCGGCGGGTCAACATCGGCGGCGAGAGCATGACGTCGGCTGATCTCGAGCGTCTGCAAGGGTTGTTCCGCGCTGGTCTGCTGACCGCCGATGAGACGCGCAACCTCTCGATCATACGCGGTACGTTGCTGCCGGAAGAGCGCAACATTATCAATCACCACATCGTGGCGACGCTCACCATGCTCGAGAAGCTGCCCTTCCCCAAGCACCTTGCGCGGGTCTCCGAGATCGCCTGCGGCCACCACGAACGCATGGATGGCAAGGGCTATCCCAAGGGTCTGCGGCGTGAGCAGCTGTCGATCCCGGCGCGGATCATGGGTATCGCCGATGTCTTCGAGGCCCTCACCGCCGGCGATCGTCCGTACAAAAAGGCCATGAAACTCAGTCAGGCATTGGAGATCCTCGCCGCCATGGCCCGCGATGGCCACATCGACCCCGATTTGCACCGGGTGTTCCTCGAAGCCAAGGTCTGGCAGGGCTACGCCCGTAAATTTCTGCAGGCCGATCAGCTCGATCTCTAGGAGTCTGTCGAGAATAGGCTCTCTTTCCGACTGACTCCTACAGAGATCGATCGCGTCAATGAAGCGCGGTATAGCACGCGCCTGCCGGCGCCGCTGAACAAGTCCGCTTGTCAGCAGGGGGCGGGGAGTGCAGAACTGCGCATGCCTCTGCTGCGCATCATCGAAGGAAGCGGTGCCGGAACCCTGGCCCCGATCATTGGCGGGAATCTGACCCTCGGTCGCGAAGCCGACAATGATCTGGTCGTCGAGGATCCCAAGACCTCGCGCAATCACGCTCATATCACCCGCGACAACGGTGTCTGGTATCTGCGTGATCTGGGCAGCTCGAATGGCACCTGGACCGATGCCGGGCGCGTCGATCGCCTGCCGCTTACCGACGGCGCCGTCTTCCGCATCGGGCGGACCTCCTTGCGTTTCGAGCTCGGCGACGAACCCGAACACACGCAGATGGAGGGTGCGGAATGGCTGGATCCAGCGCATCTCGAAGGTCTGGCGCCGTCGCCGAGCGCTGGCGATACTCAGCCCGGCGCCGCGCAGCCGATCGCCACCGATCTCTTCCGCCGCCAGCTGGGCGGTACGACCACGCAGCTGGCGCGGCACAATACCTACTTGGTGCTGCTCCATCAGCTGATCGAGAAATCGCGGACGGCGACCTCGCGGGATGGGTTGTTCTCGCTGCTCGATGAGGCGGCGGCGGAAGTCCTCGATGGCGATCGCTGCGCGGTCTTCCTGCCGGCCGCGGCGGCGACCTCGATCACCGGTTGGGAATTGTGGCCGCCGCATGAGCGGCGTCTGCGTGCGCGCTACGGCTCGGTGCCGTTCGCGCGCACCTTGCTGACGGCGGTGCGCCGCCGGCACGAGCCCTTGCTGTGCACCCTGCTCGGCGACCTGCATCCCTCGCGATCGATGCTTCAGGCCGGCGTGCGCAGCGCGATGGCGGCACCCCTACGCCTCGGTGAAGAGGTCCACGCCCTGCTCTACGTCGACCGCGTCCAGGGCCTGACGCCGTTCTCGCGGGCTGATCTCGAATTTCTCAATGCCGTCGCCAACCAGCTCGCGGTGTGCCTGGCCAATCTCACCAATCTCACCAAGGTCGCGCGCATGTCGGCGGAGATTTCGCGTCTGCAGGCGGTGCCGGCGCTGGCGCCGTTGCGGCTGGTGGGTACGAGCCTGGTCGCCGTCGATGCCTTGGCGGGAAAAGTCGCGGCAAGTGATCAGGCCTGCCTGATCATCGGCGAGACCGGCACCGGCAAGGATCTCCTCGCGCGCCTCGTCCATCAGCGCAGTCGGCGCGCCGATAAGCCGCTGCAGGTGCTGTCGTGCGTGGGCATCGATCCCGAGAAGCTGGAGTTGGCCCTGGTCGGCAGCGGCGGCGGCGAGGGCCGCCCGGGGGTCATCGAACTGGCCGACCAGGCGACGCTGCTGATCGAGGAGATCGGCGATCTTCCGCCCTCGGCGCAAGCCCAGCTCGTCCGCCTGCTCGACCACGGCGAAT
Organism: Planctomycetota bacterium; assembly: GCA_044353645.1. GTDB lineage: Bacteria > Planctomycetota > UBA11346 > UBA11346 > UBA11346 > CAIUVD01. The sequence continues at coordinate 2,966 of JBILBP010000027.1, forward strand.
TGCTGCGCCAGGGTGATGGCCATCCGCGCCGGGTGGATGTGCGCGTGATCGCCACCACCACCCGCGATCCCCGCGCCGATAGCGGTGCGGGCCGCGTGCGCGCCGATCTCATGGCGCGCTTATCCGGTTTCACCTTCGTCCTGCCGCCGCTGCTCGATCGCGCCGGGGATCTCGACGAATTGGTCGAGCATTTCCTGGCGGCAACAGCGAAGCGTCTGGATCATCCGCTTAAGCGCCTGGCCCCCGAGGCGCGTACGGCCTTGCTGCGGGCGCCGTGGCCGGGCAATGTCGGTCAGCTCAAGCAGGCCCTCGAGCGCGCCTGCGTGGTCGCGGTCGATCAGGTCATCCATCTCGCGGATCTCCCGGATTTTCTCAGCGATCCCCAGCCCGCCGCCGATCCTGGGCTGGTGGCCGGGGCTTTGCCGATCACCAGCTTGGCGGCGATCGAGCGCCTGCACATCCTGCGCGTCCTTGAACATTGCGGCGGCAACAAGAAGGCCGCCGCCGAAGTGCTCGAAATTGATCGCTCGACACTCTATGCCAAGCTGCGCCAGTATGGTCTTGGCTGAGCTTCACACATCAAGGAAACCGAAGTACCCGCATGCAGATCAATGAACTCTTCCAGGGCATGGCCAAGCATAATGCCAGCGACCTGCACCTGAAATCCGGACAGCCGCCGATCTTCCGCATCAGCGGTGAATTGGTGCGGCTCAAGGGCGAGGTCCTGACCAGTGCCCAGTTGCAGGACATGCTCCTGCCCATGCTCAATGACAAGCAGCGTCGCGATCTCGACGAGCGCGGCTATGCCGATTTCGCGGTCCCGGTCGCCGGTATCGGCCGCTTCCGCTGCAATATCTTCAAGCAGATGGGCAGTTTGGCGATGAGCGCGCGGCGCAACAAGCCGACCGTGCCCACCTATGCCGAGCTCGGCCTGCCGCCGCAGATCGAGCGCCTGGCGGGCCTCGAGCAGGGCCTGGTGCTGATCGGCGGCATCACCGGTTCGGGCAAGAGCACGACCATCGCCTCGGTGCTCAATGACATCAACAGCCGTCGCCGCTGTCATATCCTGACCATCGAAGACCCCATCGAATTCGTCTACACCGAGGACAAGGCGATCATCAATCAGCGCGAGATCGGCCAGGATGTGGCGAGTTTCGACGACGCTTTGCGCTCGGCGATGCGCGAAGACCCGGATGTCATGCTGCTCGGCGAGATGCGCGATGGCGAGACTGTCGAAACCGCTCTCTCGGCGGCCGAGACCGGGCATCTGGTGTTCGGCACCATCCACGCTTCGAGCGCGCCGCAGACCATCGGCCGTCTGCTCGATCTCTTCCCCGCGGTCAAGCATGCGCAGATGCGCACCTCGATGGCCTTCAACCTGAAATGCATCATGAATCAGAAGCTGCTGCCAGCGGCGCAGGGCAAGGGTATGGTGCCGGCGGTCGAGACGATGTTCATCTCGCCGATCATCCGCAAGCTGATCCTCGATGGCGACGATGCGAAGCTGGCCGAGAACCTCACCCGTGATGTCGAGGCCGGCAGCGAGAACTTCAACAAGGTCCTGACGCGGCTTTATAAGGAAAAAAAGGTGACCATGGAAGTCGCCTTGGCCGCCAGTCCCAATCCCGAAGAATTGCGCATGAGCATGCGCGGCATCTCGATTTCCAGCTGATGGCCGGATCCGCGCTCACCGCCCCCGGCCGCTGGCTGGCGATGGTCCCCGTACTGTGCGTGGTCTTGGCAGCGATTTATGGTCTGGGCGCGTCCTTCCACCCCGGGATGATGCCCGGGCGTGGGGCCGTGGGCTTGCTGCTGGTGGGTTGCATCCTTGCCTTGGCCCTGCCCGCGCGCCAGGTGTGGTCGTGGCGCAGCCCGCAGCCCTGGCTGCTGGCCGCGCTGCTGTGGCAGGGCGTGGCGCTGATGGGATGGGCCAGTGCTCGCGAGCCGGGACTGCTGTGGTGGGGCGAACGCGGCGCGGCGCTGCTTACCGCCTTCGGCGTGGCCGCCTGGTGCCAGGATTATCTGACTCGCCCTCGGTGTTCGCTCGAGCCCCTGCTGCGTGGCCTGGCCGGGGCCGGCGCGGGCTGCTTGATCATCACCGCGATCACTCCCCCGAGCATTGCCGGCCTGTGGGTGACGGGGATCGATCTGCCCTTCGGCAATCCCAATTTCGTGGTTGGCGGCGCGCTGCCATTGCTGGGGCTGTGCCTGCCGTTCATGGCCGATGCCAAATGGCGGGTGATCGCCGGCGGCGGACTGGCGGCGGCGGTAGTCTTGGGCACCGGCTGGGCTTCCGGAGATGCCTGTCGAGCGGTATGGCCGGGCCTGGCGGCGATGATCGGCCTGGCGGCGATCCTGCGTCTGCCGGCGCGCAGTCAGGGCTGGCTGATCGGTGGCGGCGAGGTGCTGGTGATTGGCGGCTTCGTGCTGTTGCTGCTGGGCGTGATCCAGATTCCCAATTCGAGCCCCTCGACCGGCTACCGCGTCGAGTTGTGGCGCAGTGCGCTCGAAGCCGCCTGGCAAGCGCCGTGGTTCGGCAGCGGGCCGGCCTCGTCGGTGATCGTACTCCAGGAGCAGTGGTCGTCGCCGTTGGCGTGGCTTTTTGTGCCGAGCTACGCCGAGCATGCACATAACGAATTCCTGCAGGCGGTCCTCGATGGTGGACTGATCAATGCCGGGCTGCTGCTGATGGCGGTGTGGTGCCTGTTGGCCCCGCTGTGGCGGCGGCGCTGCGAGCCATTCGCCGCCGCTTTGCTGCTCGCCTGGACCGGCGTGCTGACGCAGGCGCTGATCGAGAGCCATCTCAGCCAGCCCGGTCCGCTGCTGCTGCTGGCGCTACTTGCGGGGGTGACCTGGAGCTTCACCGGCACCGCCGCCATCCCTGCCATCCCTGCCATCCCTGCCATCCCTGCCATCCCTGCCATCCCTGCCACCGTTATCGACAGGTACATGCCCTGGCGCAGTCTGCTGGCGATTCCCGTGGCGGCGCTGATGTTCGCTCAGATCTCGCGGGAATTCTATGATGGCGGAACCCCGACCATGATCGAGTTCCGCGCCCGTCTGCGGATCGCGGCGGCGGCCAGCGATCATCTGCAGGCGGCCGCCGAAGCCGAAACAGTGCGTGCGCGTCTGGGTGATCTCGATGTGTGGCTCACGCGCCAAGCCGTCAGCTGTGCCAAGGCCAAGGATTTCAGCAAGGCCGAGGTCCTGGTACGGGCGCAGCTGCGACGTCTGCCCGTCGACCCCGAGGCTCTGCGCCTGGGGTTGTTCCTGCGTGACCGGCATATGCAGCTCACGGAAGCGAGCGCCGTGTTCGAGTTGCAGGACGAGCTGCTTCTGGCCAGGGCGCGCATTGAGCATGCGCTGAGGGTGGTGCCAGCGCATGCTGGGACCCTCAAGATCCGTGCGCTGCTCGCCGAGTTGGTGGCGAGGATCCCGCTGTCAGCAGGGGATCGGGTGGAGACCGGCCGGTAACCTCTTGGCTCTCGGCGGTTCCCGGCGGCTCCCGACGGCTCCCGGCGGCCTTCAACCTCCGGCTCTGGACTTACTTCGCTGGTGGTTCGACCGCCGGCTCGAGGGCTTTGACAGCTGCGTCGGCGGCCGCTTGGGCGTCGGCGGCAGTCTTCTTCTGCTCGGCGGTGGCCTCGGGCTGGGCGGCGATGGTCGCCAGTTCTTTGGCCTTGAGACTGAGCTCCTTGGCCTTGAGACTGAGCTCCTTGGCATGGACCTCGGCGGGTGTGTCCCGGCCGAGGGTGTTCCAGAAATCATAGGTGCCATGCCGATCGTGGCTGCGCCAGGCTAGCCAGCCGGCGAGGCCGATGAGGACCAGCAGCGCCAGGGCGGCGACGGTCAGGCGGAAGCGCCGCTTGGCGACCTGATCCTCGAATGGGTCATCGAGCAGACGCTTGGCGCCGAGCGGCAGCTTCTTGGTCGCGGTCAGCGAGGTGCCCAAGGGGATGTTGATCTTCACGCGGCCGTTGATGGCCCAGCCGTTGCCTTCAAGGATCGGACCGAGCGTACGCTGACGCAGCTTGAGGAAGGCGATGATCATCGACGGGCCGGAGATGGCGAGCATCACGCCTGCGAACACCAGGGGGATCTTCCACACCGGCAAGCCGAAGACGGTCGCGGCGAGGGCCGATAGGCCGCTGATCAGGGCGCTGGCGGCAATGCCGATGGCAGCGAGCATGCCGGTATCGATCTTGGGCTTCTCGATGGGTTTGTCGGAGGTGGTGGCGGTGGCCGTGGCCGCGAGCTTGGCATTGGCCTTGTCCATCGCCGATTTATCAGCGTCGCCGGCGATCTTCTCGGCCATGTCCGAGATCATCTTGCCGATCTTCTTGTAGGGCGACCAGAAGCCCTGCTTGATCGAGATTGGGTGATCGATGATCTTGGTGATCACGGCATCCCAGTCGCGGCCCTTGCGATCGTAGAACAGGCCGTTGCGCCCGACCATCAGGTAGTCGCTGTCGCCCTGGGTCACGGCTACCGCCACCGACATCTTCTCAGTGGTGCCCGGCGTCAGCGGCCGGGTGCAGGTGATGTAGGCGATGTAGATCTTGCCGAGGTTGGCGAGTGCGCTGTGGGCGGCGATGTCGTTGACCTGGATGCACAGGTCGCAACGGCGCTGGTCGAGGAACAGCGTGCCGATGACGAAGATTGGCGGTGGTGGCGTACGATCATAGAAATCGGCGAAGCTCACGAAATTGCGGATCAGCAGAAAGAGATCGCGGTGATAACGCGCCAAGCGGTCGATGGCATCGATGGAAGCGACCTGCGGCGCTACCGCTAGGTCTTCTGCGATCAGCCCCTCGATCTTGGACTTCGCCGCTGAGGCGAGGATCTCGCGCACGCGCCCGATGCCGATTTTTTCTGCCAAGGGGCCCTTCTTGGCCGCGAACCAGGTCTCGTAGGGGGCCATCTTGGCGACCACGGTCAGCCACTCGGATTCGCTCAGAGTCTGCTTGCCGGCGCCGAAAATGGGCTCGATGACCGCCGTGATCAGCGCCGTCAAAGCCGGCGACCAGGCCGGATTCACGGCTTCGGTGAGGCGCAGGGGTTGGCCGGGGGCGACTTGTTGGATCGGCAAGGCCGAGATCTCGGCGGTGGCCGCCGAGAGTTCTTTCAGCGCCAGGCCATCGTACTCGGTCTCGGCGCGATTGAGATGTGCCGCCGAACGTGGGTCATAGGCGGCCAGGCGGCCACGCGTAAACCAGTCGGTGATCTTGCTCTTGACGGCACTGTAGGCGAGGAACGCCGCGGGAGTGGCATCGCCCAGGGGGAGCACGCCAGCCCCTGGTTGGGAGGCTTCCTCGCCGGTAGTCCACCAGGTGTTGAAGTCGTTGAGTTCGGCGAAGAAGGCCTCGAGCTTATCCTTGGTCACACCCGGCTTGCCGCTGCGATCCTCGGTCGGGCCATAGGCGGCGATGATCTCTTCGATGACCTTCTTGGTCGCTTCGTCCCTGGCGCATCCGGCCTGGATCACGCCGTCGCCGTTGAATACGGTCTCGGAAAAGATCTTCACCGTGTCGCTGGTATCGGCGACCGAGATCGCGGTCGCGGTTGGCTTGCCGAGGTTGATGAGGACCTGCTTGGCCGAGGCGAGCAGACTCTGACCCTCCGGCGTGGCATTGTTGATCGCAGCCAAGGGCAGCTCATCGACGGATTTTAGCAGTTGCGCCGGATCCTTCAGCGAGGCGCAAGCCCATTTCAGTGCCGCCAGGAGCTCGGGCACGCGCACGCGACCGTCTTTGTCGCCATCGATGAGTTCAAGGGTCTTGCTATCGAACTCCAGGCCCTTGACCGGACACGACAGGGCGACCCACAGCTTCTGGTCGAGCTCGTGCAGATGTAATAGATCAGCCGCGGTGGTGATTTGGACTTGGTCGAGGCCCCCGGCGCGAAAGAAGGTCCAGGTGTGTTTCGCGGTCGCGGACATGAGGCAGCTCCAGGGAGCAGCGAAATACCCGTAACCCGTGGACGATTCAACTTAAAAAGTACGCTCGGCAGGTGGCGGCCATGCTGCCGGAATCCGCACCTGGCCTGGGCCATACCTGGGCACCCAAAAGCCTGCCGAGCGCGCTTTCCTGCCGCCCTCGAGACGAGCGTCGCCTACTTCTTGCCGACGAGTTTCTTCACCGCGGCGACGATGTCCTCGGCCCACACGAGGTAGGCCTTTTCCATGCCCTTGGCCTGCGGCGAGATCGAGGCCGCGGCGCCGAGGCGCACTGGCGGCGCATCGAGGTAGTCGAAAGCGCGGGTGACGATCTGATCCGCGACCTCGGCGGTGAACGAGCCGACCTTCACCGCCTGGCTGGCGATCACGACCTTGCCGGTCTTTTTGACGCTGGTGATGACTGCGTCGTAGTCGAACGGCACCAGGGTGCGGGCGTCGATGACTTCCAGCGAGATGCCTTCTTTGGCGAGGATCTCGGCGGCCTTCACGGCTTCGTTGACGACGTAGCTCCAGCCGACGAAGGTGCAGTCCTTGCCGACGGTCTTCACGGCGGCGACACCGAAGGGGATTTCGTACTCGCTCTCGGGGACCACGCCCTTCATGGCGTAGAGCAGCTGGCCTTCGACGTAGAGCACCGGGTTGTCGTCGCGGATGGCGGTCTTGAGCAGACCCTTGGCGTCGTAGGGATTCGACGGCACGGCGACCTTGATGCCGGGGGTGTGGCAGAAGATCGATTCGATCGACTGGCTGTGCTGACCGCCGTAGCCCTTGCCGCCGCCGGCACTGGCGCGCACCACCAACGGCACCGTCCGCGAGCCGCCAGACATGTAGTGCCACTTGGCGGCCTGGTTGGAGATCTGATCGGAAGCCTGCAGCGCGAAGTCGAAGTACATCAACTCGACCACCGGCCGCAGCCCGGCCATGGCCGCGCCGACGGCCGTACCGCAGATCGCCGATTCGCTGATCGAGGCGTTGAACACCCGCTCGCGGCCGAACATCTCCATCATTCCGGCGGTGACGAAGAAGGCGCCACCGTAGTCGGCGATGTCCTCGCCATAGGTGATCACTCGGCGATCGCGCAGCATCTCTTCGATGAGGGCTTCGCGGATGGCATCCTTGTAGCTGATCATGCCCTTGTCGTCGCGTTTGGCAGCGACCGCCGGACCGACCGCGGTACCCTTGAACTCAGCGGGGACGCTCACTGATTTCGAGTCGGTGTAGAGGTACTCGTAGAGGGCGGTGGGGGCGGGATCAGGGCTGAAGGCGGCACGCACCGCCTGCTCGGCATTGCGGTCGAAGGCGGTCTTGTACATGCCGTCGATCTCGGCCTGGGTACACACGCCGCAATCGACCAGCTGCTTGGCATAGGTGATGAGCGGATCGATATCGCGCCACGCCGACTCTTCTTCTTTGCGGCGATAGGCCTTGCGCGGATCGGACAGCGAATGGCCGTAATAGCGGTAGGTGATCAGCTCCTTGAGCATCGCCCCCGCGCCCATGCGGGCATCGGCGACGGCTTTCTTGAAGCACCGGCGCACCGCCAGGATGTCCATGCCGTTGACGACCTCGGCGTGCATGGCGTTTTGCGCAAAGCCCCAGGCGCGGGCGGCCATGTACGGCACATCGCAGAGTTCGCCGTGCGTCTGGCCGGTCATCGCATAAAGATTGTTAAGCAGCGCGTAGATCACCGGCACGCCGAACTCACGGCCCTGCAGGCCATTCTTGAACTGTGGCATGGTCGCCATCTGCAGCGACTCGAGGGTGATGCCGTTGGAGAACGCGCCGTCACCGACGAAGCTCACCGCGACCTTGCCGTCTTGCAGATAACGCGAGGCATAGGCCGCGCCGAGCGCGATCGGCGTGCCGCCACCGACGATGGCGTTGGCGCCGAGGTGGCCGCAAGAGAAGTCGGCAATGTGCATCGAGCCGCCGCGGCCCTTGCAGTAGCCGTGCTCCTTGCCGAAAAGCTCGGCGATGCAGCGATAGACGTGGTCCTTGAGCAGGAAGTCGCGCAGCTCGTCGTCATTCTTGGCGGTGTGCTCGATGGTGTAGTAGGCGACGCGGGCATCCATCTGTGCGCGGTTCATATGCAGGATAGCAGCGAAACCTTTGGCCATCGAATCGCCGTGGCCGCGATGCGTCGAGGTGATGTAGTCATCCCAGTTGAGCACCGAGCAGGCACCCACCGAGGAAGCTTCCTGGCCGATCGAGAGGTGAGTCGGACCTTGGTACTCGTACTTGCCGGCGAGGGGCTCATAGGCGCCCGAACGCAGTTGATAGATCATTTCCTCAAGGGCGCGTACGGCACACATCTGCACGTAGAGCGAAATCGCCTCAGCTTTGTCGATGGTACCCTCAGCCAATTCCTGCTTAAGGGTCGCCGTGGTCTGGAAGACCGGAATGTCCAGGGCCTTCAGCACCGAAGGGGTGAAGACGGGCATGCAGTCGATCGACAAGACCATGAAAAGGCTCCAGAAGCAACGGTTAACGGTGGCCAGACGGCACCATAAACCACCAATTCAGCGGCGTCAATACGAAATGAAAGAATTATTAGGAAGTTCCTAACGCTATCGTCAGGAGGTGCTCAGTGGGCCAAAGATCTACCGGCCACCATTTACCTTCTCGATTTTTCATGCCCTTGAGGGGTCAAGTTTTCATGAAAATCACGAGGTCCATCTCGTGTACGAGCCGTGGCCTGGTGGTCGCCAGCGCTTGGTCAAGGTTCACATCGGTCTAACGACAACTCGATTGGCAGGTCTCCGACCATTAGGATGGCCGATTTTTTGACCTGCACGGATGACGAAGCAGACTCCTGTCACAACGCCGTTTCCTTTAGCAAACACACTCTGATTTACCGGTAAAATAGTACTCGACAGCAGTTAGGATTTTTTTGGGACACTGTCATCAACTGATTTGCTGTCGCTGGATCGCGGATTTCCCAGTCGCCGCATGCGCTTTAAATTGGCGGCGCATGCTACGTTTCTCCTCCGCATCGAAAGCCTCGTCGAAGAAGCAGCCATCTCGACGCTGCCGCCAAAGCGTTTCTAGCCAGAATATCGACGCGGCATCAGTGCTACCGCCCGAGATCGTGTCCGCAGACGCTGACTCTGCCGTGATCGGAATCGCTAATGCTCTCACAATTCGGACGATGGAGATTCAGGAAATTCTCGGCGTTTGTAGCGGCAGCTGCCTGAGTGTGTTAGTAGTTAAGGAAACGGCGTTGAGTCGCTACGCTCCTTTAGCCACGGCTAGGTCTTACGCGCTTGATCCAGCCCCAGACATCTTTAATATCTGTATTAACAAAAAAATGTAACCATGAAAATAAAAATCACTAATATTCTAACGTTAGTCATTGCCATTATTGGCTTGAGTTCATGTCGGTATATTGGGCCATTTAGTGGGCGTGAAGAGTCTGCAGATTCAATAGTTCCAAAAGAAAAGATTGATCAAGGGCTTGAGCTTGTTGATAGTAACCTTAACAGACATGAGGTCGAAAGATATTATGAAAGCGTGCAAGTGGGGCCATCTAAATGACCTAATCCTAGGTTTTTAAGCGGGTGAATCCTTTGATCACATCAGCCTCATTAATGTTGGGCTGTTCGAATTCTTGGCGAGATATCCTCGCGTCACCTTTGCACATGGGCGCACGGGGCATTGGCGTTCAATTGCCCCCTGCGAAATGACTAATCGGTATTTTACGTATCCCAGGGGCTACGTGAATGGCATTGGCTTACCACGCGTCCATGCCCACGCACGAGCAGATCAGGTTGCGATCACCCCAGGCGGCATCAATGCGCCCCACCGCCGGCCAGAATTTGCGGCCGCGCACCCATGGCGCCGGGAAGGCCGCAAGCTCGCGCGAGTACGGGTGCGTCCAAGCGTCGGCGCAGACTTCCTCTTCGGTATGCGGCGCGTTCTTGAGGACGTTATCCTTGCGGTCGGCGGTGCCGGCGGCGATGGCGTCGATCTCGCCCTTGATGCGGATGAGGGCGTCAGCGAAACGATCGAGTTCAGCCAGCGATTCCGATTCGGTAGGTTCGATCATCAGCGTACCGACCACCGGGAAGCTCAAGGTCGGGGCGTGGAATCCGTAATCCATCAGACGTTTGGCGACATCTTCGGCTTCTACGCCGGCATAGGCCTTCAGCGGTCGGAGGTCGATGATGCATTCATGGGCGACGGTACCGTTGACGCCGGTGTAGAGCACCGGGTAGTGGTCTTTTAGCCGCGACGCGAGGTAGTTGGCATTGAGGATGGCAATGCGCGTCGCCTGGGTCAGGCCCTCGGGCCCCATGAGCGTGATGTAGACCCAGGGGATGAGGAGGATGCTGGCACTGCCCCATGGGGCTGCCGAGACCGCCTCAGCGGTTCGGCCATTGGGGCTGACCAGAGCATGGCCGGGCAGGAAGGGGACGAGATGGGCGGCGACGCAGATGGGGCCCATGCCTGGTCCACCACCGCCATGCGGAATGCAGAAGGTCTTGTGCAGGTTGAGATGGCAGACATCGGCGCCGATCGCGCCGGGGCTGGTCAAGCCGACCTGCGCATTCATGTTCGCGCCATCCATGTACACTTGCCCGCCGCAGCGGTGGATGATGGCGGTGATGTCGGTGATTGCGGCCTCGAAGACACCGTGCGTGCTGGGGTAGGTGATCATCAGGCAGGAGAGCTTCTTGCGATGCAACTCGGCCTTGGCCTTGAGATCGGCGACATCGATGTTGCCGGCGGCATCGCAGGCTACCGGCACGACGCTGAGACCGGCCATCACCGCACTGGCAGGGTTGGTGCCATGGGCACTCATCGGGATCAGGCAGATGGTCCGTTCCTGGTGTCCACGGCTGGCATGCCAGCCCTGGATCGCCAGGAGTCCGGCATATTCGCCCTGGCTGCCGGCGTTCGGCTGCAGCGACACGCCGGGCAACCCGGTAATCTCGCCCAGCCAGCGTTCGAGATCGCCGAAGATCGTCCGCCAGCCGGCGGTTTGTATCGCCGGGGCGAAGGGATGGAGATTGCTGAACTGCGGCCACGATACCGGCAGCATCTGCGCTGTGGCGTTGAGCTTCATGGTGCACGAGCCGAGCGGAATCATCCCGTGGGTCAGGGAGAAATCCTTGTTCTCGAGGCGCTTGAGGTATCGCAGCAGTTCGTGTTCGGTGTGATAACGGTGGAAGACCTCGTGGGTGAGGTAGGCCGACTGCCGGCGCAGAGGTGCGGGAATGCCCGCCGTCTCGCTGACCGCGGCGTTCAGTCGTGGGGCCTTGA
>JBILBP010000251.1:0-4293 GCA_044353645.1 Planctomycetota bacterium
GGCCGCCATTTTTGCCCCATTGATCGCTGCGCGGGCTGGGCCACAGCCTCTCGTATAGGCAACACATGAACTAAAGAGCCTTGTTACTTCGCTCGTTCTACGAGTGGGGAAGTGCGTTTTTGAGGTTGAACGGATGGAGATCACGACAACGCTCGAGGACGCGTTTGTCTGGACGGTGCATCCGCGGGTCTCTTCGGCATGTCCGAGCTGTCAGACCTTTTGTGCTATAAATGAGTTGCCGCAAGGAAGTACGCCAAATCCGCTCGGAACTTCGCTCTAGACCTGCCCGAGATCGATGACCACCCACTCATCCTCGTCCTCGTCAACTACATCCGGCGGCTGGCAGTAAGCCGTCCACGTGCAGCGCAGGCCTTGGGCAAGGGCCCAGAGGCGGAAGCGTTCGACCGAGGGCCAACGCTCGTCGCGCTCTTCACCGTCAGCGGTGCGCCAGGATATCATCACGTCGGGCATAGCAGAATTTTTGGCAGATTGACAAAAAAAGGTGCGGGCGGAAGCAGGATCGCACCGGTGGATCACAGATGCACCTTTGCCGGAACGCCGGCTGAATGTACGCCATAAGACGACCACGATCCTGATCTGCCGCCACTGGCAGCGGCGATGCCCAGCGCATACGCGCCGCCGGCGTCAACGTCGTACGCCTGGGCGAGTTCGCCGGGGATCTTCTCGAGCCCCGCGAAGGCGGCTACGACGGCACATTTTTTTGAGGTTCTTCTGATGAATTCGCGGCTCGAAAGGTCACCTGACGGTGACCTTTCGAGCTCTTCGTGAGCGATCGACATCCTGACCACGTGCCCGCCGTGCTCGCTGTCAGGGGCCTCGCGCTGGAGACGACACTTGTCTGGGGATGCCGCTGCCGGGGATTCCAGTTCAGCTTTTCACCAGCTCGGTGCACGGCCTGAGCTGCCAATGGCCCGTAGATTGTGGCCTTGAGCATAAAGAAATGAAGGCCGCCGGAAGTGCTCCCGGCGGCCTTCATGTCATCGTGCGTGCTGGTGGATCAGATCTGATGGATCTTAAGCGTGTTGGCACCCTGCTTCGACACGCCGCAGAGGACCACGACCGTGTCGCCATCAGCGAAGATGCCGTTGCGCAGGCATTCATCGGTACCGGCTTCGAGCTGGTCGTTGAGGTCTTCTTTGAACGGCATCATCAACGGCACGATGCCCCAGAACAGACTCAGGCGGCGCCACGTCTGTTCGTCGTAGCATAGCGCCACCACCGGCACGTCGCCGCGCTGCTTGGAAAGCAGCAGGGCCTTTTCGGTGTTGTGGCTGAAGACCATCACGCCATTGGCCTTGAGCTCGGTGCACAGCAGATGGGCGGCGCTGGAGATCGCCAAGGCGTAGTTGTTGAAGGCGTTCGACATGCCGATTTCCATCTGCGGCATGTAATCACTCTTCTCGGCTTCGATGGCGATACGCATCATCTCGGCGACGGCTTCGACCGGATATTTGCCGGAGGCGGTTTCGCCCGAGAGCATGATCGCGTCGGTGCCGTCGAAGATGGCGTTGGCGACGTCGCTCGATTCGGCGCGGGTCGGAATCGGATTCTCGATCATCGACTCGAGCATCTGCGTAGCGGTGATCACCAGCTTGCCGGCGCGATTGGCGCGACGGATGAGTTCCTTCTGCACCACCGGCAGGCGCTGGGTCGAGATCTCGATGCCGAGGTCGCCGCGGGCGACCATGATGCCGTCGACTTCGTTGAGGATCTCGTCGATGTTTTCGACGGCTTCCGGCTTTTCGATCTTGGCGATGATAGGAATCGTGCGGCCGGTTTCCTGGATGCGGTTCTTGACGTTGCGCACGTCGCGAGCGTTACGCACAAAGGACAGGGCAATATAGTCGACATCGTTGGCGATGGCCCACGCCAGGTCGGCCTTGTCCTTATCGGACAAAGAGGGGGCGCTGACGTTGACGCCGGGCAGATTGATGCCCTTGTTGTTCTTGAGCAGACCGCCGACCAGCACCGTGCAGCAGATGTCGTCGCCGTGGATGCTGTCGACCTGCAGGCGCATGCGGCCATCGTCGACCAGCAGGGTGTTGCCGGGGATAACATCCTTGGCCAGGCCGCTGTAGGTGGTGCCGACGCGTTCGGCGGTGCCATCCGGGCACTCGGCGACGGTGATGACGGTCTTGGCGCCGACCTTCCAATCTACCGGCGTGCCACCGATGAGGCGGCCGGTGCGGATCTTCGGGCCCTGCAGATCGGCGAGGATCGCCACCGGACGCTGGAGTTCCTTCGATAGGGTACGTACCAGGGCCAGGCGCTTGAGGTGGTCGGCGTGGTCGCCGTGGCTCATATTGAGGCGCACCACGTTCATGCCGGCGTGCATTAGATTGCGGATGGTCTCGGGATTTTCCGAGGCCGGTCCGAGGGTGGCGACGACCTTGGTCATCTTCCGCGCCCGACGCGTTAACTCAGCGGCGGGGGGAGCGGTTTTTCCGTGCGCCAGGGCAGGGTTCATGAAAAAGCTGGTGGCGGAGCTGACAACGGACATGCGTACCTCGACCAGCAACATAGACCACATTGGAGACAGGCAAACAGTGGGAAGATTGCCGCATGCAGCAGCTCTCGACAGCCACGAAACCTGGGAGTGAACTTGAACCCGTTTACGCTCCCCAGCTGAAATCCGCCGTCAGCGCGTGGACATCCCCGGCGGGGAGCGTCAGCGCGCTGATGCGCAGACCGGCACAAGCGGGAATGCGCATCAGTGAAAGCGTAAGGAGCAGATCGCCGCTCTCATCGACGCGCAGCGCCTGGTCGAGTCCCCAATGGTTACCGAGCGCATCGCGCAGCATCTTGGCGAGGGCGGGCTTGCCGACCAGCTTGGTGGCCATGGCGGGGATGCCGACGACGCCTTCAACCGACCAGGCGAGGTGCAGGATATCTTTGATGGTGATCCCGCGCATCAGCACCTCGGCATCGATCGCTGGCAGCGCCATGCCGAAGACCGTCAATCCGGTTTCCACGCCTTTGAGGGTCACGCGCACCTGATCGGCCTCGCGGACGCAGGCGATGGTGCGGATCTTCGGATGGGTGGAACGCCCCAGCAGGTCATTCACGAAGGCCGTGATAGTGCCGGGGTCGAGGTGCAGGGAATTAGGCATGCCCTAGCGGATCATCTGCCCGTTCAAAGCCAACCGCCAGTTGGGATTCGCCAACCGCCAGCAGCCTATAGGCTGCGCCCTCGCATGGGCTTCTTGCATCCGTTCCTCTTGGCTGGTCTCGCAGCGGTGATGGTGCCCATCCTCATCCATCTGCTGCTGCGCCAGCGGCCCCGGCCGCGTCCGTGGGCGGCCATGCGTTGGCTTCTGGCGGCGGCGCAGCAGGCCAGCCGGCGCTATCGCCTGACCAACTACCTGCTGCTGCTACTGCGCATGCTGCTAGTCGCGCTCATCGCCCTGGCCATCAGCCGGCCTCTGCTGGGCGGCATGGGTGGAGGCGAACGCTTGGTAATCGTCCTTGATCGCACCGCCAGCATGGGCTCGCGCGGTGGCGATGCGGGGCCCTTCGCTGCCGCCTTGGCGCGGCTCGCCCAAGCCGAGCTGCCCTATCGCCAGGTCGCCCTGGTCACCGTCGATGCCCAGGCCGAACTGGTGCTCGCTGGCACACCGGCGGCGGTGCGCGCCGCTTTGCCGCAGCTGACGGTCAGCGCCCTTCCCGGGGGGCTCGATCGCGCCGCCCGCGAGCCGCTGCTGGCGGGGGTCCTGGCGGCCTTCGCCGGCGAGCGCCCTGACGTGCTGCTGATCTCGGATTTCCAACAGGATCACGGCGACGCCCTGGTGGCGGCGCTCAGCGCGACCTCGCGTCAGGTCCTGCGTTGGTCGCCGTTGCCGCCGTTGGCGGCGGGCGCCAATGCTACGGTTCTCGGCAGCGGCCCGCTGCCGGATGTGCTGCCCGGTCAGGGGGGCGAACTGGCGGCCCTGATCAGCGGTTTTTCTGCGCGCGTGACCTTGGCGGTGGATGAGTCGCCAGCGGTCGAGGTCCCCGCCATCGGTCTCGACGCCATCGGTCTCGATGTCAGCGGCGAGCCGACGGCGGTACACGCCGTCACCGTGCCGGTACCGCCCTTGCCCGCCGGCGCGCATCGCCTGCGCCTGCACTTCGACGATGCCGGCCTGAGCTATGACAACCTCCTCGATCTGCCGGTGACGGTGCGCCCGGCGGTGCCGGCGGTACTGGTTGCGCAGGCCGCCGTCGTCGGCGACTATCTCGGGGCGGCGCTCAAGAGCGACGAACGCTGTGTCACCGTGCGCAGCGTCCGCCCGG
>JBILBP010000252.1:0-4267 GCA_044353645.1 Planctomycetota bacterium
GCAAGCTCCGAGTCCACGCTCCTCGAGCCTCGCGTACAATTTGAATGTCTATCGTGCCCAATCCTTGAGTGTTAAAGGGCTGGTGAAAGCCGATGTATCGCATTCGAATGTGCTGTACACAGCCGCGTTGCGTCATTCGCTGTACATGAATTCGGTCAATTCCGTGAATTACGACCCGAAGGGCACCGTCGGAAGCGGAGGAGTCGGAGTCGTCAGCACGGCGATCACGCCAGCATCGACCTATGCTGATTTCCGAGCTGAAACCACCAAGCCGACCGGCACTAGCATTTTTCCGGCACTGCTCACCCATACCGACATCTACGCGCGCTTTGCCGCCATCGTCGGCTCGCCCGATGTCTTGAATGTTGCTGGTGTGGCGAATGAATTCTATGTCTTCAACGGCGACGCTCGCCAGGACAGCGGAGTCAACAGCGAGTTCAGGGGGTATTCCGACGGCAACGTGATCGATAGCATCTGGTATTCCAGGCGTGGCCGTACGACCCTGATGCGTCCTGATCTGACCTTCATCGGATATGGATCGGTCGACGATGAATTTCAGGGCCAGAGCATCAAACCGCCCGCGGGCTGGGAAGTCCTCGGCGGACAATTCTCGGGTACTTTGTCGACGTTGAGCAATGCCCGCGCGCAGCATGCGCTCAGCGTCTGGCCAAAGGATCTCCAGGAAGGAGTCCGCACCTTCGGTACGGATACGGATCTCGATAAGATTTCGGGAGATCCCACCACGGTTCGTCATCAGTATGCAGGGCCGCCCATCCATGTCACTTTGCCGACCACGCAGCCATTCCTGTTGAAGGCCGGTAGCTTCGCCGGCGGCGTCCGGGTTGGATTCCGCAAAGCCAAGGTCGATCCTAAGGACCCAAGCATCGTGCAGCCTCCGCCACGCGCGGACATCCAAAAAGCGGTGACGGCGATCTGGCAAGGTCCGGGTGGGTCAAATGGCGGGGCCCTCTATCTCACCAATCCGCCCAGTGAATATGAGTATCAAATGGTTGGTTCCACGACAACGCGAGGGACTATTGATGATCTTCGTAACGGCGAGTTGATCATGATCCCCAATGAGCCGCTCGAGCCGTTAACCTGGTATGAGGTATCAGTGCGCCTGCGTACGGCTGATTATTCCCTCCCGAAATCGGAAAATGAGTCGGAGGTCTTCACGTGGCGGTTCAAGACGGCTGCCAATACGCAGAAATGAGCACAGCCGTGGCTACGGGAAGCCATCGCTGGCGGTCGCGGTGCGGGCTCGGTCTGCTGTTGTTCGGCATAGCCGTAAGTGGCAAAGCGGTCACCGGTCCCCCGAGTTTTGACAGCCCCGGTCGTGCATTTGCCCAGGGGCAAGCAGCGGTCTGCCAGGTACCGGTCGAAGCTCCTGCGCAGATCATTGTGTCAATATCCCGCTTAACGCCCTCGGCGTCGGAGGGGATGCCGGCACCGGCCGAGATGCCTGCGGCGGGTGGCCGGTCGGTCGCGTCTGCGCCTCTGCATCTGAACTCGTCAGCCGAGAGTCGCACGGCGCAAACCACAGGGGGCGCGAGGCCGCCAGCCTCCTCAGCGGCTCAGGATGCGCGTGCGCAAGCCGACGCGAAATCGGCCGACGCTGAGGAAATCGTCTGGCTTCCCCCGCGTGCTCTGATGCTCTCCGATGCGGCAGTCGTCATCAATGAATTACCGCAGCCGGTGGCGATGCCGATCAATGATCGACTCTATCCGTCGCATAGTTTGGCGATCGAGATCACCGATCTCGCCGGAGCCTGTTACATCCAGGCAGAAAGCGGCCAGGTTCAGCTGAATGGACGGACTTTGAAGATCGGGCAGCCATGCCTGGTGCAGCCGGGTGCGGTGGTCACCTGGTCAGAAGATTCGGGCATCCGTTTCAGTCCTGGCAGCCATCCCGGGAATATTCCCGCCAACGGCTGATCACAGCCGCCTAACCAATTTCCCGCGCAGCGCCGCCAGCCGGGCTGCGGGATCGGGATCGGTGATCAGGGCCTCGCCCACCAACACCGCATCGACGCCGGCCTGTTCCAGACGTTGGCAATCGACGCGGGTCGAGATGCCGCTTTCGCTGACCACCACGCGCTGGCTGCCGAGCAGGCCGGGGAGCAGGTCGTAGGTGGTCTGCAGCGAAATGCTGAAATCCTTGAGATTGCGGTTGTTGACGCCGACGAGGTTGGCGTCGGCGCGGACTGCGCTGGCGGCCTCGTCGGCGTCGTGGACTTCGACCAGGACATCGAGGCCGATATCCCAGGCGAAGCCCTGCAGATCGGTGAGCTGGCTGCGGCTGAGGCAGGCGACGATAAGCAGGATGGCGTCGGCGCCGGCGAGGCGGGCTTCGGCGATCTGGCGTTCGTCGATGATGAAATCCTTGCGGATCGCCGGCAGCGAGACCTCGTTGTGGACGCGCTTCAGATGATCGAGATGACCGTAGAAATGCGGCTCATCGGTGAGCACGCTGAGGGCGTGCGCACCGCCGAGTTGGTAGTGGTAGGCGGTCAGCACCGGGTCGTAATCGGCGACGAAGATGCCTTTCGAGGGGCTGCCCTTTTTGCACTCGGCGATGACGTGGATGGCATCATCCGCCGGACGGCGCAGGGCGCTGCGGAATCCCCGGGTGAGCGGCAGGTCGCGGAGGGCGGCGCGGTCTACCGGTGGCAGGCGGGGGACCACCAGGGTGCGCTTATGGTCGACGATGCGGGCGAGGATGTCGCTCATAGGGCGTTCGATGGTCGATTGACCTGCCGCCACGCAAGGAGGAGCGTGCCCAGCGGACCCCGGTCGCCTCGGCCGGAAACCCGCTTAGCATCCGCGCATGATTCTGCCCTTGTCCCCTGCGGCGGGCGCGCCGGTCGATCTGGTGCCCGCGATCCAGCGCCTAAAACGCGAGCTCAACGCCGTCATCCTCGCGCATTACTACCAGGACGACGAGATCCAGGACGTTGCCGACTTCATCGGCGATAGCCTGCAGCTGGCGCGCGAGGCGGCCAAGGCCACCGCCGATACCATCGTTTTCTGCGGCGTGCATTTCATGGCCGAGACCGCCAAGATCCTCTCTCCGGACAAGCTCGTCCTGCTGCCCGATCTGGCCGCCGGTTGCAGTCTCGCCGACAGCGCCCCGGCGGAGGCCTTCGCGGCCTTCAAGGCCGCCCATCCCGGCCACGCGGTGGTGACCTACGTCAATTCCTCGGCGGCGGTGAAGGCCCTCTCCGACTACTGCTGCACCAGCTCGAATGCGGTGGCGGTGGTCAACAGCATCCCGCGCAGCACGCCGATCATCTTCGCCCCCGATCGCTTCCTCGGTGACTACGTGGCGCGGCAGACCGGCCGTGAACTGGTGCTCTGGGAAGGTTCCTGCGAGATCCATGAAATGTTCAGCGCCCAGGCGATCGCCGAACTCAAGCAGACCCATCCCGGTTGCATCACCCTGGTGCATCCCGAGTGCCCGTTGGCGGTGCGCGATCTGGGCGATGTCGTGGGCTCGACCAAGGCTCTGCTGGAGGCGGTCAAGCACGGCCCGGCAACCGGCACCTACCTCGTCGTCACCGAGCCGGGGATCATCCATCAGATGCGCAAGGCCCAGCCGCTGGCGACCTTCCTGATGGCGCCGGCGTGGATCAAGGGCGACGCCAAGGGCAGCTGTACCTCCTGCAACACCTGTCCGCACATGCGTCGCAACACCCTCGAAAAACTCTATTGGTGCATGCGCAACCGCGCTCCCGAGATCCGCCTCGATGCCCAGCTCATCGCCCAGGCGCGGCTACCCATCGAGCGCATGCTCGCCATCGGTTGATCATGGCCACACTGCATCCCTCGCTCGATTTCACGCAGATCACCGTCCGCCATCCGGCGGGCTACGAGGTGATCCTCTATCGCCAGGGCGCGACCGTGCATGCCTACCGCAATTCCTGTCCGCACATCGGCGTGGGCCTGGATTATGGCAACGGCTCGTGCCTGTTGGACGATGGGGTGACCCTGCTGTGCGCCCTGCATGGCGCGACCTTCGCGGCCGACAGCGGCTTGTGCACCGGCGGGCCGTGCGCTGGGCGCAGCCTGACGCGGGTGGCGGTGCGCATTGAAGGCGAGGCGGTTGTTTGCGATGGGGTCTGCGACTGATGGAACGCACGACGATCCTCTTGCCGCCGGCCCTGCGCGAGCGTGCCGGCTTGCTGGCCCGCGAGCGCGGCCTGTCGTTGGCAGAATTCATCCGCTCGCTGCTCGCCGAAGCCGTCGCTGCCAGTCCCGAAAGCCAGGG
>JBILBP010000028.1:0-14037 GCA_044353645.1 Planctomycetota bacterium
GACTGGTATTGCTGCAGCAGCTGTTGGTAGTCGCCGGGCTCCTCGGCGTCATTGGCATCGGCGAACAGCACCAGGTGCTTGGTGCCGGCAGAGGCAGTGGCAGAGGCAGTGGCAGTGGCAGAGGCAGAGGAAGAGGAAGAGGAAGAGGAAGAGGAAGAGGCGAGTTCGGCGCCGGCCGCCAGCAAGGCGGTGTAGGTGTAGATCCCGCCGCCTTCACTGCGGATGCCGCGGATGGCATTGACCATGCTGGCGCGCTGGTTGCCGACGCGGGTCAGAGCGATGATCGGGTGCGCCGTCGAATCAACGGCATGGACGGCCACCTGATCGAGCGGGCCGAGCAGTTCGATGGCAGCGCAGGCGCCCTCATCGGCGAGGTCCATCTTGGTCTTGCCGGCTCCTGCCGGTGCCGCCATCGAGCCGCTGCGATCGAGGGTGATCGCCATCGCCACCGACAGCTTGCGCTGCTCATCGCGGATCTCCATGGTCACCGGGCTGACCCGCTCGATGGCGCTGCGGTGATAACCGCCGGCGCCGAAACCGCGCCGGCCGCCGGTCAGCACCAGACCGCCGCCCAGATGCTCGACCCACTGCGCGACGGCCGCGAGTCCCGCCGGGCCCAGGCGATCAGCCGGAACCTGTTCGAGGACGAGGGCCGTGACCCCCACCAGATCCGCCAGACCCAAGGGACCCTCGGCGCGTAGATCGACGCGCATGCCGGCGGCTTGCAGAGCGCGGGCGAGGTTGCCGCCGGTTCCGTCCCCGCTGACCACCAGCACGCGTTCGCCGCCACTGATGCGCAAGGCTGAGACAGCGCGATTGTTCGCCGGCCGTCGATCATCGTGGGCATCGAGCTCGACGACGTACTCGGTGAGCCGGGACAGCGGTGGCCGATCGGCGAAAGTGAGCGTCACCGCTTGCCGAGGTTGCAATTCGATCGTGCCGCTGGCGATCGGCTGATCGCCACGCAGCACCCGCCACGTGCGACGCTCGGCGACCTCGGAGATGCAGCGCGCAGCGCCGACGAAGCTTTCGCCCAGGCGCAGTCCATCCGGCAGCTCGACATCGATCACCGCCGCATCGACCGCGCCGGGACGGGTCACCGCCAGGACATCGATGGGGACATGCGCCTGGGCGCAACTGACGGTGGCGGCGCGCAGGCCGATGCCGGTGTCTTCGCCATCGCTGACCAGCAGCAGCCGGGCGCTGCGGCCGCTGCTGAGCAAGGCCTGCGCGGTGCGGACGCCGGCGGCGAGATCGCTGCCATCGTCAGCGATGGCGAACAGCGCCGGATCCGGCAGACCCGTGGCCCGTGGCGCTTGCGCGACGTAGGCCTCGCTAGCGACGTTGACCACTCCCAGGCGGTCGCCGACCCGACGCTGATCGCCGATCAGCCGGGCGAGCTCGGGATGCTGGCTGCGGGCCTCGTCCACAGAAGCACTGCGATCGAAGATCACCACCACGTCGCTGCCGCCACGGCCGGACACCAGCCGCGGACCGGCCGCCGCCAGGACCAGTAACAGGAGCAGGCTCAAACGAAGCCAAGTGCCATTCGCCTGAAGAGTGGCCTGAAGAGTGGCCTGAAGAGAGGCCTGAAGAGAGGCCTGATGAGAGGCCTGAAGAGAGGCCTGAAGAGAGGCCTGATGAGAGGCCTGCAAAGAGCGCAGCCAGCGCCACCAGACCAGGCCGGCAGGGATGAGCAGGGCCAGTGCTTGCGGGACGAGTAATTCCATCAGCGCCCCCGCAGCCACAGCCAACAGGCGAGCGTCGCGGCCACCGCCGCCAGCAGCAACGGAAGCAATTTTTCCGCCACTGAACGCTGGCGTTCGACGGCGACCAGGGCGGAGCTCGCGGGCTCGCTGGTGCGCGTGGTGGCGGTCGCGAAGTCACCCATGCGTTCGTCGATGGCCAGGACATTGAGCGTCTGCCAAACGCCGGTCTCGGCGGCAAGCCGGAGCTGCCAGGTCCCCGGGGTGGCCAAGGCCGGCAGCAGCACGACGCCGTCAGCATCGGCGAAGAAACGCGTGACGTCGCTGCTACTCTTTTCGTTGCCGTTGCCGTTGCCGTTGCCGTTGCCAGGGCCAGGGCCACTGACGACGAGCTCGTCATGCCCCGTGGGCAGGACCACGGTGGTGCTCTGATCGGCGCGACGATTACGGTCGACCACGCCGGGTACGGCGGCGCGGCGCGCGGCGATGAGGTTGGCCAGCAGCGACGGCCACAACGGATGCGTGGCCATAGTCCCAGCCAGCGGATCAGCGTGCAAGGTCAACCAGCGCTCGCGACCATGACGTTGCTCGCTGAGCAGCACCATGGGCCCGGCGCTGATCAGGGACTCGGCATCCGCGGGCAGGGCGGCGTGCTGGGCGCCTCCCACCCAGAGCACGCCGGTACCATCGAGGTCACGCGCCAGCGGATGTCCTCGGCGCATGAGGAACGGACCGAGGGCAGCATCGGCGCCGGCCGTGGGTGCGAGGCGCAGCCACCACGCACCGACCGGGCAGACCTGCTCGGGGGTACTGATCAGGACCTCTACGCCGCTCCCAGCGGGTCCCAGCACGACCTCCGGCAGGCCGCGCAGCACGCGCTCGACCAGTGCCTGGGCCGTCGCCGGCAGGGCCACGGCCACGCGCACCGTCCGTACAGCGGGGCGCACGACCTCGACCGCATCATCATCCGCCAGCGGATCCGCGCCGCGCAAGGATACCGTGAGGTGCTCGACGTCGCCGCTGAGTGGAATGAGTACCGTGCCGGCGCCTACCGCCGACCGGCGCATGAGAACGTGCTCGCCCTGGTGCACGTCAAGGTCGCGGGCGGGGGCGGCGCCGCTGCTGACGATGCGCACCAGCAGACGCTCGCCCTCGGCATCACGGAACCAGCGCACATCGGCAATCCCCGATGCGGCCACCGGCTGCCCGGTGGCCAGCCAGCCCAGGCCGGGCGCGGCATCGACGGGAATGCGATCGCTGGCGACGAGGACCTCGCCGCCGTCGGCCGCCGCCTGCGCGGAAATCTGCTGGGCCAGGATCGTCGCCGGTTCGAGCTGATGCCAGGCCGCGTGTGGTTCCCAGGCGGCCAAGGCCGCCGCGGCCTGGGCCGGCGTCGCCGCCGGGCCGGCGAGGATCTTCGGCACCACCCCGGAAGCGATCACCGTCACCCGATCGACCGCCTGCAGACGCGCCAGGCGGGCGCCGACCTGGGCACGGATCGCGGCTGCCGGGGTGCTGCCGTCAGGCAGACGCACGTGCAAGCGCAGGCGATCGTCGAGTACGACACTGAGATGCCGGCCACGCTGATCACGGGCGAGGAAGATGTCGCTCAGCCACCAGGCCAACAACAGCACCGCCAGCAGCTCGGCGGCGAGGCTGGCGCTGCGGCGCAAGCGTTCGCGACGACGACCACTCATAGCGGTAGCCGAGGGCGGCGGATAGAGGAACAAACCAGTGACCGGTCGCGGTGGCGAACGCCGTCGGAACCAGTGGATGAAAAGCACCGCCGGCACCCCCAGCAAGGCCAGCAGGCCCCACGGGGCACCGAGCACCAACGGTCCGAGCGTAAGCATCAGCGCCCCGCCCGAGTTTCGACCACGCCGGCGGCCAGCAGGCGCCGGACGGCCTCGGCCAGGGACTCTTCGCTGCGCAGGCCGATCAGGCCCGCGCCACGGCCGGCCAGGGCCGCCTGCCATTCGCCATGATGGCGCTGCAGACGCGCGCCGTAGGCCGCCACCGCCGCCGCATCGAGGACCAGGTCGAGGGCTCCACCCTCGCGATCTTCGAGGCGGCAGGCGCCGACCACCGGCGGCGCCACTTCGTCGGCGGTGAGGACCTGCACCAGGCAGAGCTGACCGGCGCCGGCGCCCAGGCGGCGGACGATGCTCGCACCGCCCTCGGCACAGAGGCCGTCAGAGACCAGGATCCGTTGCGCCCCGGGCAGCAGTTCGCCGCTCGCCCCGGCCAGGCCCGCGGCCCCGCCGACGACAGCGGCACGCAGGGCTGCGCGCCACTGCGCATCCGCACGGCGCACCTCGCCAGCGCACAGCCAGAGGCGCGGGCGCACGCCATCGGCCTCGGCGAGGGTCGCCAAGAGCGCCGTGAGGGCGGTGGCGAGGGCCAACTTGGCCGGAGTTGCGGCCATGCTCGCGGAGAGATCTAGGAACACTTCCACGCGCGGACTGACCTCCTGACGATGACGCCGGAGCACCAGCTGATCGGTGCGCGCATACACGCCCCAATCGAGATGGCGCAGATCGTCACCGGGCGCGTAGGCACGGTGCTCGTGGAATTCCAAGGCCGCACCGGTACCGCGCCCGAGTCGCGCGCCGAGGCCGCTGCGTCGTCGGGCATCGACGCCCAAGCGCAGACGCACGGCGGTCGCGGCCACCAGACTTTCGTCCCACACCGGCATGTCAGGCGCGCGCGTTGCGGTCGCCGATCTCGGCGACGACGCGACGGGTGACCACCGTCAGGCGCCGGGCTTGCAAGGCGACGAGCGCCAGCATCGGCAAGGGCAGTAGCAACGCCACCCACTTGAACACCGACAGTCCACCCTCCTGCGGTTCAAGCACCAGGTAGGTGACGCCCCAAACCGGCGTTAGCCAGCGCAGAAAGGCGTAGGCGGCATTATCCTCGCCGACGACCATCGCCGCCAGCAGTGGCAGGATCACCCACACCGCGAGCACCGCGAGCATCGCCACCCGCCGCGGCAGCGGGCCAGAGCACCAACGTCCGAAAAGATGGCGTGCGCAGGCATCGCCGACCAGCAGCACCAGGAGGCCATGGCCGAGGACCATCCATCCGAGCGCGCCCGGACGCGGCTCCTCGTGGCCAAAGACATACGCGGGGAGGAGCATGGCGAGGGCGCTGCCGGCGAGGGCCAGCGTATACCAGCGGCCACGCGCCGCCCCCGGTCCCAGCAGCAGCATGGTGCGGCGACGCCAGCCATGAGCATCGGCGATCGACCGCGCCTGGCGCGGGGTCAACGCGTAGTCCTCGCTGAAGGTGAAGAATCCGGCGAGTAGCGTCAGCAGCACACCGCTCAAGCCCATCGTGGCCACGAGTGTTTCACGTTGGCTGACACTCAGCCCAGCCCACAGCAGGATACCGACCATCCACGTGATCGCCAAAGCCCAGACGATCGCGACCGCCGCCCGTGGCCGTGAGCTCCGATCAGCTGCCCGATGCGTCAACAGCGTGGCGGAACAAACCAGGCACAACCACAGCAGCGAGGCCCACGCCGTGAGGTAGATGCCGGCGCCGATGAGGGCGTCCTTCTCGCCGGACACCACGCCATGCACGACCGTCCCGAAACCTCGATCGAAGGCATTGAACTGCCATGAGGCGGTGACGGACCAGCCGACGAGCATCAGCAGGCCGATCAGTCCGCTGCCGGCCATCCGCGTTTTCTTGCTCGGGGCCGCCGCCGCGAAGAGCAGGGCCACTGCCGCCGCCAGTACCCCGAGCATGGGGACGATGACCAAGGCCGCGACGATGGTCAACAGATCGAGGCCACGCAGCAGATAGGCCATGGCCAGGAACGGGGTCATGGCCGCGGTATAGAGCGCGCTCTGGGTCAGTGAGGCCAGCAGCAGCCCGCGCACGATGCGCTGCGGCGAAAGACCGGTGAGCTCGAGCAGATCCCAGGTGTCATCCTGACGCTCCTGCTTCACCAGCCGATGGGTCGCTGAACTCTGCACCACGATGAGCGTGAACGACCAGCACCAGCCGAGGGCGATGAACAGGTATTTGCCGTAAGGAGTTTCCCTTTCCGAATCCACAGCCCCCGCCTGGGTGGCGAAGACCAGGGCCGCGGCGGTCGAGATCAGCAACAGCAGCGAGAACACGCCGGCGAAGACTTTGCTGCGTAGATCCTGACGCACGCAGCGCACCAGCATCGGATCAAGACGATCGGCAAGACGCAGCGACCATTGATCAACCCGGGCGAGAAAGCTCATGGTCATGCACCATGATGGTCCCCCGCAGAAAGTCGATCAATGGCTAGGAGCCTGTCGGAGATAGGCCGACGAGGCTGGCGAAGTGTATCGCTGGACAGATCCACGGCAGAGGAGTGTCCAAGTAGCGGCGCTATTTGGACACTCCGACAACGCTGGAGATGCCGGGCGAGACCGCGTCAGCCGACCGAATCTATTCTCGACAGGCTCCTTGGAGCCTAACTCCGACAGGTTCCCAGGGCGAAGGTCAACCACAAGACCGCCTCGGCGAGCAGCAGCCGATTGCGCCACCGCCACCCCGAGTCGGTTCCGGCGCAGCACACCAGCGAGCCCCACAACGCCGCCAGCCACCACGCCGTCGGCGGTTGGCCCCATACCGCCAACGCCAACGCCGGCAGCTGGGCCAGGTGCACCAGCAGCAGGCGCAGACGCCACGGCGGCGGCAGCTCAGCCGAACTCATCGGGGACCATGATCGTCAGCAGTTCAGCCGCCGCGCGCTGCGGATCGGCAGCCCGGCAGAGGGCCCCGGCGATCGCCGCGCCATGCGGCAGGCGCGGTAGCAACTCGCGCAGACGTGTGGCATCGAGACCTCCGATAGCGTAGCTCGGACGGTCGATGAACGGACGTACAGCGTCGAGCAGCTGCGCTCCGCGCGACGGCTCCAAGGGCTTGGTGGTGGTGGGGAACATCGGCCCCAGGCCGAGATAATCCGCGCCCACCGCGAGGGCCTCGCGGGCCTGTTCGGGGGTGTGGCAGCTGAGCCCGATGGCGCAGCCCGGACCGACCACCGCGCGCACGTCGGCCACCGCCAGATCATCCTGGCCGACGTGGACGCCGTCGGCCTCGAGGGCGCGGGCGACGGCGACGTGATCGTTGACGATGAACAGCGCGTGGTGCGCGCGGCAAACCTCCTGCACGCGCGCCGCGAGTTCGCGATAGTCGCGCTGGGCAAGGCCCTTGGCGCGCAGCTGCACGGCGCCCGCGCCGCCCTGGGCCACCGCCGCCGCCACCGCCAGCGGCTCGCTGGTGAGGCTGGTGTCAACCAGAGCATAGAGACGCACGCGCAGCAGCTGCCAAGCGGGGAAGCGCGCCAACAGGCCGCTTTCCAGCTGGTACAGCTGATAGCGCACGCTCTCCAGGGTGGCCGCCAGCTCAGCGTTGCCGAGGAGCTTGGCGGCTTCTTCGGCGGCGCGCACGGCTTCGGCGACGCGGGCGGCATTGGCACGGATGAGGTCCAGCGGCCGCGCACGCTGCATCTCGCCTGACGCGGTCAGGGCCGTGCCGACATCACCGGCGGTATCGCGCGCAGACACCGCCGACGGTGGCACGCCCTGGCGCAGCGTATGGCGGAGGTTCTTGGCCAGACCCGCCAGGCGGGCATCGTTCAAGACGAATCGCGCGACGTCCTCGAGGACCCGTAAGCCCTCGGCGGCGCGATTGCCATTGGCATCCAATAAACGCAGGATCGCCGTGCTCATGCTGAATTACCGCTTGGTGGATGCTCTGCCGGTACCGCCGGCAGAGCGCTGGCCGAGGCGGGGTGAACCCATGAACCATGAATGGACCAGGCCTCCATGCGCGGCCAGAAATATTCGCGCAGCAGGATACGGAAGCTGGCCGCGATCGGCACGGCTAGGATCAGACCAAGGATGCCCAGCAGCTTGCTGCACAGCAGCAGGGCCACGATCAGGGTCACGGGGTGGAGTTCGACCTCGCGGCCCATGATCGCAGAGATCAGGCAGGCTTCGAGACCCTGGACCACGCCATAGACCGCCACCACCGCTACCAGATCCATGAGACCGGCATTGGGCGCCATCATCGTCAAGGCCACGGCAGGAATCAGGAAAAGCACCCCGGCCAGCGGAATCGCCGTCGCCATACCGATGCCGATGCCCCACAGCATGCCGTAGGGCACATGCACGCCGAACCAGGCGATGATCAGGAAACCCAGGCAGCCGACCAACGAGCAGATGGTGCAGATCAGGAGGCGGCCGCGGAAGAACGCCGCTACGACCTTTTCGATCTCGCGGGTGATGCGCACGATCTGCGGCTTGTGGATCGCCGGCAGGTAGTGCTTGATGAAGGTTCGGATGCGCGGCATGCCGAGGAGCAGGAAGAAGCTGTAGATCGGGATCAGCAGCAGGTTGATGGCCAGGGAGAGCACCGCGTCATAGCTGCTGAGACCAGCCTTCGCCCACCCGCCGAGCCGCGTCGGGAGATCGTCGACCGATCCGCGCACGGTGTCTTCGACCTTGGCGACGACGTCAGACAAGGTCTCGCCGCTGATCGGGGTATCGGCGCTGACGCCGGCAACTCCCAGCAATTCATGGGCGGCGCTCTGCCCAGCCTTGGCCTGGCTTTCCAAAGCCAGGGCGAAGATCAGCGCCTGCTTGCGCTCCTCCAGGCTCAACGTGCTGCGCCAGGCGCGTTGAATCTCGCCGACCAGCGGCGAGCTGGAGTTCTTGTCGTTGTCGTTGTCCTTGGCCTGGCGGAGAGCCGCGATCCAGGCCGCGTGCTTGCGGAACAGCGTCAGTCCGCCACGGATCATGAGCTCGCGCCAGGCCGACTGATCGGCGACCGGGACATAGGTTTCGGCATCGACCACGTCGCGCGCCTGTGGACCCGGCCAGGCCGGATGCCAATCGCTATCGAGCGCCGGCAATGCGCTCAACGAGACCGGCGGCAGCGGCCACTCGGCAGCCGCACGCCCCTGCTGAGCAGCGATGATCATTTCGTCGAGCCACGCGTGCAGCGCATGCGTGTCGCGCGCGTAGACGGTCAGGAAGGCCAGCGACTGTTCGCCCAGGCCGAGGCCGAAATTCACCCGCAGGCGGTCTTGCGATTCTTCGAGGAACGTCGCCAAGCGGGTGAGCAGGGCGGGATCGCGATGGTTGTTGTGATTGGCGTCATCGAAGGGTTCGCTGGCGTCATAGCGGCCGTTCTTGTTGCGATCGACGTAGCTCTCGCCCTGAAAGACCTGCACCGAAAGATCGACTGTTTGGCGGACCACCGCCGGCACCACCAGCACCAGGGTAATGATCAACACCAGCGAGCCGAGGCCGAAAAGCAAACCTGCCGCCACCAGGCGGTTGACCCCCAGACGGGTGATCTGATCGACCACCGGGGTGACGACATAGGCCAGGGCGAAGGCCACCGCCAGCGGCACCAGGACCTCGCCGAGGGCGATGACCACCGGCTGGGTGATGGAGGCGGTCTCGCGCAACGCGAAGGAGCACATGGCGATGGTGGTGGCGATGAGCAGCACCTTCAGCCAGGGATGGTCGAACAAGTCCTTCATGGTGATTCCCGGCGCACTGAGCGCCTCATCCGTCTAAACCGACGCGGGCCCGCACGCGCGAGGCTACCGCCACTCCCAAGGTCGCCCCCACCTGGAAATCCTCGAGGCAATCGCTGGGTTCCTTGCTGAACACACCATGCTCGATCAGCGTGAAGGTGATCGCACCGATGTCCTCGGCGCTGGCGATGCCCCAACTCGCCAACACCAGATCGCCGAGCAGCGACCAGCGTTCGGCGGCAAGGTCCACGGCGCCGGTGACCAGCTCGCCGGCGGTCAGATGCCGGGCGCTACCGACCAGCTGGCGTTTGCCGTAAAGATCGGCGGCCCGCGCCAGGGCTTCCGAGACGAACTGGAAGGCTTCGACATGGAAGCGCCCATCATCGCGGGCGATACGCACCAGATCTACGTGACCGACCATGTCACGACTGTACGGCCGACCCGACCGGGGAAAGGCTCAACGCCGGCACCTGCCGCGGAAATCTGCACCGGGCTTTAGCGAACGACTTTAGGCGAGACCCGCACGGATTCGACTACGGCATCTTTAGGTAGGGTCAGACCGACGACCGCCGGGGCCTCATCGCGCAATCCACGCAGGGAATAGCTGGCGACGACCCCGCCGACCCAGCTGCGCACGCTTCCCGCGGTCAGTTCGAAAGCGGCATCCACGCGCCCGCCGAGGACCCGTTCCTGGCGCAGGACCTGCATCGGCTTCTCGTCTTCCTGATAGATAAACTGCAACACGCCCTGGCCTTGACCGTTGGCGGAGGTCGCCGCCGGGACCACGCGATAGGCCGCGACATGCTGATGATCCTCGACTTCCTGCGCGGCCAGAAGGTAGCCGCCATAGCCGGTGGGGACGTTGATGATGAGGTGCGCGAAGAGCACGCCCTTGCCGTACGGCTTCAAGGTCGCCTGTTGCAATTCGCTAATCTGGAGGCCGATGCGATGGACCAGGTGCCAGGCCGGCGAGGTCCCGCTGAGGGTGTTGCCGGATGCCAGCTCGAGCTCGAGCTTGCTGGCCTCGGGTTGCTGTGCGGGATCGGTGCGCCGTTGATTGGGCACGAAGAAAGCGCTTAGACTGCGGTACTGCAGGAGCTGTTCCTGCAACCCCGAAAGACGCTCGCGGAGATCGTCGTATTCCTTGGCGGCGCCGAGCGTCGAGCGCAGCTTGTCGAGGCGCTCGAGTCCTTCCTTATCGAGCTGGGGGCGTTTACCCTCGCGGATATCGGTGATGCGTGGCTCCAAGGCCGTGAGTGATTTTTCATAACCACGGCGAATCGGATCCACTAAGCGGGGAATGAACACCATGCCCAGCAGCAGCCCGGTGAGGGCGATGCCCGAGACCACTCCGACCACGAACCGCGGATGAAAACGCATCTGCGCACGCACCATGACCCGCACCGGTATGCGCTGGTACCAGCCGATGTTCTCGCCGCGCGTGAAGCGATCGAGATCGGTGATGAACTCGTTCATTGTCTGGTAGCGGTCCTCACGGCGGAAGGCCATCGCCCGCAGAATGATGCGCTCGAGCTCGACGGGGAAGCCCGGACGGTGCTCACGCGGCCAGTGCGGCAAGTAATTCTCGTTGCGGATCGCGGTCAGGCAGCTCTCACGATCCTGCTTGTGCTCGTAGGGTAGCTTGCCCTGAGTGGCGAACTCGTAGAGGACCACGCCCAGGGAATAAATGTCGCTGCGATGATCGACGTTCTTGGCATCGCTGGCTTGTTCGGGGCTCATATAATCGAGCGTGCCGATGATCTGGCCGGTGCGCGTCAGGCCTTCGCTGGCATCCATTTCTTTGGCGATGCCGAAATCGGTGAGGTACGGATGATCGATCGAACCAAGAATGTTCTCCGGCTTCAAATCGCGATGGATCACACCATTGCCGTGGGCATGGTCGAGAGCGGTGGCGATGCAGCGGGTGATATGCACTGATTCGCCGATGGTCAGGCGATAGCGATCGAAGGTGCACTTCTCAAGGTCCATGACCATGAATGCCAGATCACGGTGCTTACCGCGATTGAGGGCCAATTTCTGCATCACGCCATCAGGACCGTCATCGCCGTTGATCCAATGCACGGTGATGATGTAGGGATGGTCGCCAAGGCGATGCGCGAGCTGGGCCTCTTGGAGAAAACGTCGGTAGCCGGCGGTATTGGAACGCGCGTTGCAGATCTTGATCGCGAAACGCTGATCAGCAGGAAGCTGCAAACCCAGCAGCCGGCCGGCGAGGCGCGCCTGTTCGAGCCGCGGCAGACGTGCAATTTCAGCCTTCAAAGTGGCTTCATCGTTGGGGAAATGAATCGCGAAAAGGTGCTCGAAATCGTACTCGGCGGCGTAGACCTCGCCCATTCCACCGCGCCCGATCCCTTCGGTAAGTCGCCACATGCCAATGGTATCACCCACCAGCGGATACCCGTGGTCATCATCTCGGCGAACAACCGAAGGTACGATAGGCTCAGCCATTATTGGACCGTATTATGGATAGGTCGGGAGATTCGTCGAGGGGGGATGGCGGCTCATGCTCCAGCCCCGTCGACCAGGCCGCCGGCAGAAACCCCTTGGTCACCTCGGCCTAGCCGCCAGGATGCTTAACCGGCCTATGAACTCGAACATCCAGACCCTCCTCGACCTCCAAATTATCGACAAGCAGCGTCTCACGCTGAAGCGCGCCCGTGAGGCCAAACTCGCTCAGCTGGTTGCCGCCAATAACACCCTGCTCGCCACCGAAGCCGCTGCCGCCTCAGCTCATAACGAAGTCGACCGCCTTGGTGCCATGATCCGGCAGTACACTGCTGACGTAGAACGCTGCGACAAAACCGTGAGCGAACTCCGCGGAAAGCAGCCCGAGTCGAAGACCAACAAGGAATACATGGATCTGATCAACGGCATCGAAGCCGCCAAATTGGAAAAGGTGAAGCGCGAAACCTCGCTCAAGGAACTGACCGCCCGCGTCGATGCCCTGACCGCCAAGGCCAACGAGGCCGATGAGGCGGTGGCCAAGACCAAGAGCGCACAGCAATCCATCGCTGTCGAAGCCGAAAGCTCGAAGCTGCCCACCGCCGAAGAATCGGCATTGCAGGACCAATACGACGACGCCAAAAGGACCGTCGAACCGGCCTTCATCGAGCACTACGAACGGCTCATCAAAGCCCACCACAAGACCCCGCTGCTGCGCGTCGACCCGACCACCCGGGCGACCCCCTTTGGCTCCCTGCTCTCGCCCAACCACCTCGAGCAGCTCAAGGCCGGCAAGCTGGTCATCGACCGCGCAACCAACGGCATCCTCTACCTGGGCTGAGACGATCCTGCGCAGCGCTGCGCTTGACACCCTTGGCTTTCTTCTACTCTATCCGCCCCGTATTCGCCGACGCTGCGCGTCGGCTTCCTGACTGAGGTACTTATGGCTGTTCCTAAACGCCGCGTTTCACATGGCCGCAAAGCCCGTCGTCAAAGCCACCAGGCCTTGGCCGTGCCCGCCCTCTCGGTCGACAAAGCTACCAAGAGCGTGCATCGCCCGCACCATATCGACCTGCGCACCGGCATGTACAATGGCCGTCAGGTCTTGTTCAAGGATGATGCGGCGGGCGAAGCCCCCAAGTCCGAGTAAGCAGATATCGCCTTGAGTGCACACCGCATGCGGTTGGCCCTTGATGCAATGGGTGGTGACGACGCGCCCCGGGCCATGGTCCAGGGCGCGTTTGATTATTGCTCGGCGCATCGCGAACAGTCCGTCATTCTCGTCGGTCGCGACGCGGACATCAGGGCGGTCATCGCCAGCGAGTTCAACGGCGTTATTCCGAGCAATATCGTCATCGAGCATGCCCCCCAAGTCATCGGCATGGCGGAGAAGCTCAAGGCCCTGAAAGAGCGCCCGGACGACAGCATGAATCGCTGCGCCCAGCTGATGAAAGCCGGCCGCGCCGAAGCCATGGTCTTGTGCGGCAACACCGGTTGCTCGGTGGGCGCGGCCCAGCTGCACCTCCGCCGCATTCCCGGGGTCAAGCGCGCCGGGATCCTCGTGCCGATGCCCAACCCCAAGGGCCATACCTGGGTCTGCGACATGGGCGCTAATGCCGAATGCCGGCCTGAGCATCTGGCGCAATTCGCGGTGATGACCTCGGCCTTCCTTGAATCCGTCTACGGCAAGCTCAACCCCAGCGTCGGCGTCTTGTCGATCGGCGAAGAGGACGACAAGGGTGTCGCCCTGACCCAGGAGACTCTCGACCTGCTGCGCAAGACCGATCTCAACCTGATCGGCAATGTCGAAGGCCACGACATCTTCTCTGGGGAGCTCGACATCGCGGTCTGCGATGGCTTCACCGGCAACGTCGTGCTCAAAGCTGCCGAAGGGGTGTTCGACGCCATCGTCACCATCCTCAAAGAGGAGATCAAAAGCAGCGTCCGCAACCTAGCTGGCGCCGCCCTCATGCGTCCGGCATTCAAAGCCTTGAAACGTCGCGCACACTGGTCGGAAGTCGGCGGTTGCCCGCTGATCGGCGTCGACGGCGTGACCATCATCGGTCACGGGCGCAGCGACCGCACGGCGGTCTTCAATGCCCTCAAGCAGGCCGCCCGCTGCGTCGACGGCAAGTTCGTCGAACGTCTGCGGGCGCACTTCAAGATGGCACAGGCGGCCCCTGCGTCCGTCAGCACGCCTCCCACCGTTGTCGCCATCTGAACGTGCCACCATGCAGGCCGACCCCCCTGCACTGTGGCAGATCCAACGCCGCGCCCACGGGCGCATGCTGATATGGGCCATCGTCCTCGGCATCGTGCTGGCGACCGTCTCGG
>JBILBP010000253.1:0-4257 GCA_044353645.1 Planctomycetota bacterium
CCGCCTCCACAGGCAGGCTCGAGACGGCCTTGCCGACCCACAACCGCATGCGGCCTTCGACGAAGCGCAGGAAGCGCAGGTCGGCGATCAACTCCGGGGCCGCGGCCGCAGGAATCAATCCTTCCTCGGCAAGCCGTTGCAGGCAGGCAGCGGTGGTCGCCGGTTGCGGCAGCCGTGCCACCGGCAGTGACAAGCAACGGAACTGCGCGATGAATTCGATATCGACGTAGCCGCCCCAGCCGCGCTTCACATGATCTCGACCGGCGACGCTGGCCTCCAGGCGCTGACGCATGTTGCGGACCTGGGCCGAGGCGTCGGCCGGCAGCGGCGTCGCCACCGCCCGCGTGCGCAACAACGCCACCACCTCGGCGCCCAGACGCGGGTCGCCGGCGAGATGCGCCGCCCGCACCATCGCCAGGCGTTCCCATAATTCCTTGGGTTCGGACCAATAGCGCTCGAGGGCGGTGGTGGTGCAGACCAGCTCGCCGCTATCGCCCCACGGACGCAAGCGCGCGTCGAGCTCGCAGATGCGTTTGTCGGTCAGGGTCCTGATCAGATCCTGCGCAACGCGGAACCAGAACTCCTGGCCATCGCGCTCGATGCGACTGCAGGCGCCACCCGGGTCGCAGACGAAGATCACGTCCATGTCCGAGGCATAGGACAGTTCGCGGCCACCAAGCTTGCCGAGGGCGATGATCGCGAAGCGCGTTGGCCGCCCCTGTACATCATGCGGGTGGCCCCATTCCCGGGCCCGCGCACGCGTAAGTTGCGAGAGCAAAGTCGCGGTCACCGCCTCGCACAGCACGGTCAGTCGTTCACCGACGATTTCCTGCGGCAGGCCGGCGAGATCATGGATAGCGACGGTGGCGACCTCGCGGGCGAACAGATGCGCCAGGGGTTCGCCGGGGTCGGCCAGCCCGTGGGCCAGCGATCGGGCCTCGCTGAAGAGATGGATCGGCTTGCGTTGTCGTTGATTCAAGGCGTCGATGATGTCGTCGGGCAGGCCCGGGAAGTCGTGGAACAGCTCGACCAGGAAGGTCGACCAGCCGGCGAAATCAGTGAACATGCGCAGCACATCGGCGCGCTCGCTGAGCAGCTCGAAGAACGTCGCCCGTCCGCCCACGGCCTCGACGATGCGCTCGAAGTTGGCAACCGTCTGATCGGGCTCGGGAGTCTCGCCGATGAGGTGCAGCAGGGCCGGCAGGATGCGCGCCAGGGCGCGTTCGGTACGACTGCGCGAGAGCAGGAAGAACGGCTCTACGGCCATCGCCCGCAGATGCACCGCCGCCGCCGCTGGATCGCGGAAGCGGCCGGTGGCGAGGGCCGTCGCCGCCCGTGCAGGATCGAGTTCACCTTGTACCAGCAAGGCCATCACGGCATCGACATCCGGCGTATCGCCGAGGAAATGCCGGGCGGCGATGCGCCGCACATCGCTACGCACCGAGCGGTGCCGAGCGTCAAAGCGCGCCAAGGCATCGTCGCCGAGGAATCCGCAGCGCCGCGCGACCTCGGTGCGCTTGCCAGCGTCCTGCGGCAGTTCGTGCTCCTGGCGATCCTCCCACATCTGCAGGCGATGCTCGACGGTGCGCAGCCAGATCAGATGCTGGGCGAGAAGCTCGGCATCGGCGCGCGGCAATAGGCCGCGATCGACGAGCAGGCTCAAGGTCGGTAAGGTGTCGCGGCGGCGCAGCTCCGGCAGGCGTCCGCCATAGGCGAGCTGGAAAAACTGCACCAAGAACTCGATATCGCGGATGCCGCCGGCACCGGTTTTGACGTTGGCTTCCTGGGCGCGCTCCTCGATGCGTCGGCGCATCGAGCGGCTGTCCTCGAGATCATCCCAGGCCGGTTCGTAAGGATAGATCCACGGCGTGAGATCGGCCTCGATCTTCTTCGCCAGCAGCACCGGGCCGGCCAGCGCACGGGCCTTGAGCAGGGCCTGGCGCTCCCACGGGCGGCCGACGGAATAGTAGTAATCGACGGTCTCGCGCCGCGAGAGGGCGAGCTCGCCGCGATCACCTTCCGGGCGCAGGCGCATATCGACGCGCAGCAGGGACGCGCCATCGCCGGGAGTCTCGAGCAGGCGGATCAGCTCGATGCCCACGCGCTTGAAGTAATCGTGATGATCGGAGACCCCCTTCCAGCTCAGCTGCTCCGAGTCCGGCACCTCGTAGACGAAGATGAGGTCGATGTCGGAAGAATAATTGAGCTCACGACCGCCGAGCTTGCCCATGCCCAGGACGCTGAACCCGGGATAGAGCGGATGCTCAGGCGGTACCACCGTGCCGAAGCGCGGCGCCAGGCGCTCGACAGCCATGGTCAATGCCGCCGCGACGATGACGTCGACGACATCGGCGATCTG
This sequence comes from Planctomycetota bacterium, assembly GCA_044353645.1. Taxonomy (GTDB): domain Bacteria; phylum Planctomycetota; class UBA11346; order UBA11346; family UBA11346; genus CAIUVD01. The sequence continues at coordinate 2,360 of JBILBP010000253.1, forward strand.
ATTCACGAGATGCTGGAATGGCAGCTCGCCGGAGACATCACTCAACAGCAGGCGCAGCCAATGGTGGTGCTTAAAGCGCGCCAAGGCGTTTTCGCGGGTGCGTACCTCACTGGTGACGGCGAGGCTCTCGGCAAGATGCGCGTGCAGCGCGGGGTGCGACCACACCCGACGGTACTGGCGTTCCTGGACCACGTTCCAGAACATCCCCGGGTACTGGCGGGCGACGTCGAATCCATAGCGGCTGATCTGCCCCAACTGCAGCAACAGTTCGAGGGCCTTGGGATCGGCACGCAATTGGCGCAGGGTCAGGGCGACGTTGGCATCTGCCTCGATGAAGGCCTCGAGGTCATTATCCGCCCGCAACGGATCGCCCAACTGGGGGCGCAGTCCATCGCGCAGACGCAAAACCGCCGCCGCTTCACTGGCGTGGCGATCAAGCAAGACGCGTTCCCACTGAGCAAGCATGTTTTGGACTTTGGCCCGGCGATCCGCGACTACAACCGTGCCCATGTTCACCGGCATCATCGAGCACCTCGGCACCGTCACCGCCATCACCCATGGTGATCGCGAAAGCACCCTGATGGTCGATCTCGGACCGTTGTCCGCCGGTACGCAGCTCGGCGACAGCATCGCCACCGACGGCATCTGCCTGACCGTCGCGCGACTCGACGGCACCCATGCCGAATTCCATGCCAGCGGTGAAACGCGAGCGAAAACCACGCTCGGGACATGGCGCCCCGGCAAGGCCGTGAATCTCGAACGGGCCCTGGCCTTCGGCGATCGCCTCGGTGGGCATCTGGTAAGCGGCCATATCGACGGTATCGGCCGCCTCGTCGAGCGCCGCAAGGAAGGCGACAGCGAACGCTTCACCTTCGTCTGCCCCGATGGCGACATCGTCAAGACCGTCGAAAAAGGCTCGATCACCGTCGATGGCATCAGCCTCACGAGCTGGGATTGCCGGGGTGCGCGCTTTAGCGTCGCGGTCGTGCCGCACACCCTCGCGCACACCACCTTAGGCCAGGCTCGCCCCGGTGCGCTGATCAATCTCGAACAGGATGTGATCAGCCGCTGGGTCGAACGGCTGCTGCCCGGGCGCTGAGCCCCAGGGACCCACCGAACCAGCGGTGAGTCCATGCGGGCTCAGCGCTCTACGAATAGAGCTGGCTACCGCCGGCCTTGAACTCGGCGGCTTTCGCAGCCATGCCTTCTTGCGCGGCAACCACGTCGCGCACGTCCTGAGTCAGCTTCATCGAGCAGAAGTGCGGTCCGCACATCGAACAGAAATGCGCCGACTTGGCGCCCTCGGCGGGTAGGGTCGCGTCATGGAAGGCCCGCGCCGTGACCGGGTCGAGGCTGAGGTTGAACTGGTCCTGCCAACGGAAGGCGAAACGCGCCCGTGACAAAGCATCGTCACGCAAGCGCGCCCCGGAATGTCCCTTGGCGAGGTCTGCGGCATGGGCGGCGATCTTGTAGGTGATGACGCCGGTTTTGACATCGTCACGATCCGGGAGGCCGAGATGCTCCTTGGGCGTGACGTAACACAGCATGGCCGTACCCATGGCCCCGATCATCGCCGCGCCGATGGCCGAGGTGATGTGATCATAACCGGGCGCGATATCGGTGACCAGGGGCCCCAGGGTGTAGAACGGCGCCTCATGGCACCAGTCCAGCTGGAGGTCCATGTTGTCGCGGATCAGATGCATCGGCACATGGCCGGGACCTTCGATCATCACCTGGCAGTCGTGGGCCCAGGCGATCTTGGTCAGTTCGCCGAGGGTCTTCAATTCCGCGAACTGCGCCGCGTCGTTGGCGTCGGCGGTGCAGCCCGGACGCAGGCCGTCGCCAAGCGAGAAGCTCACGTCGTACTTCTTCATCAGCTCGCAGATGCGCGCGAAGCC
>JBILBP010000254.1:0-4256 GCA_044353645.1 Planctomycetota bacterium
TCGTGATCTTTCATTGGCATATGGAGCGAGTGAATTCCATTTCCCATCCACCATCAGCATGGCCTCGGCGCATCGCTCTGGCTATCTGGCGAGATTTCCGCACCAAGCATGGTTTTGTGCTCATTTCACACCGGACCTGACCATGCTTACCGCCTATTCCCAGGCCGAATCCCAGGCCGAATCCCAGGCCGAATCCCAGGCCGAACAAGATGGCCACGATCATCCACCACTTGGCGATCACCTGGCACAGCCGACACGGATGGCTAACCCATTGCTCTGCTTCCACGTCTATCAGGCCTGGGCTGAGCGAAGCCTCGACGCGCCCCTGGTCGCCATCACGACCTCAGGCAAATGCCGGCGTCGCGAAACGTTGCGCCGCGATGGCCTGGGCCGTCTGAGCGAATTTACCATGCGGGAACTGGTCTATATCGGACAAGGAGATCTGGTCGCGCACGGGCGCGACCAAATTCTGGCCGCGACTACCGCGATCGCCCGCGAGCTGGATCTCGGCTTCACGGTGGAAGCAGCCGCTGATCCTTTCTTCCGGATCGAGGACGCGAACCTCGGCATGCTTCAGAGGATGGGTGGACTGAAATACGAACTGCTTGCCCACCTCGGATCAGACCATGCACCTCTGGCGATCTCCTCATTCAACCTCCACGGTGAGACCTTCATTCGTCGCTTTCGCATCGGGAGGGGAACTCCCGGCCTGCAGACTGGTTGCATCGGTTTCGGCATCGAACGTTGGGCCTTGGCCTGCCTGTGCCGGCATGGACTCGATTGGAAGCAGTGGCCGGCATTCTTGCGCAGTCGGTGCTCGCTTGCGGATGTACCGACAGTATCGACGGAGTTCGCCTCATGATCCGCCCTTTGTCGCCTTGGATCTGCTGGACGATACCTTCGCTATCCTTGGTCATCTATTCTCGACAGGCTCCTAGACACGCGCGAGAATTGTTCACGAATATTCAGACTAGGTCCAGGCGGTGTTCTGCCGTTCATCATCCCTGTGTACCGGGGATTTTCGACCATCAGCGGCATCGCGGCGTAGCGACGCGTCTCTGATCACCTGAGGTAAGTCTTGAGAAAAAGCGTTTTTTTGCATGCGATCGCTTTTGAGCTCGGTGTTGCCAAGCCGATCGCCGGTATCGGTTCGGTCGCAATCCGGGAAGGGGTCATCGATAACTTCCTGCGCAACGGCTTGCGCGATTATCGTGAAACTGAATCGACGCCGGTGCAGCTCGCTACCAGCTGCATTGTGCGCACCATGGCGCTGGCGGGCTTGCTTCCCGATCAGATCGATGCCTTGATCTATGCTTCAAACTCGTTCAGCGAACCCGGGCGATTCGCGCGCGAGATCAGCCAGGCTATGTCCGAATTGGGGTTATGGCGGTTGGCGCCGATCGGGGTAACCATGTCCGAGTGCGCGAATTTCGCCACGGCACTGCGCATTGCCCATGGTCTTGTCGCTTCCGAGGGATTGAAGAGGGTCATCCTGGTGACTACCGATGTCTGCCCTACAGATGACGCTCGCCTGGTGCCGAGTGTAACGGTGCTAAGCGATGGCGCTGCCAGCTGCCTGGTCACGGATGAGCACGTAGAGGGATTTGAGATCCTTGCCATGGAGCATGCCGCCAACCATCAACTCCGGGCCATCGACCCCGAACGTGAATCGATACGGATGTTTCGGAGCACCGCTGCGGAGATCCGCCGCTGTGCCGGGCGGGCCCTGGCGCGCTGCTCGATGCAGCCGGATCAACTTACCGCCTTGGTCTTCAACAACCTCAGCCGCAGCGTCCTTCAATTATATGCAGCGCAATGCCAGGTGGACTGGTCGCGGGTTTACGCGAATGTAGCCGAGATGGGGCATGTCTATGCTGCTGATGCGCTGATCAATCTCGACGGAGCCCGGAGGTCGCGCGGGTATGAAGGCGCCGTGTTCATGCTTGTCGTCAATGGAATTTGCTGCTGGGGCTCGATCATCCTCGCCGTTACCGACGCTCGCTGCAAAGATAAGGTCATGGTGGACGGGCCGTCGGTTGGTAATGGCGCACCTTCATGATGTCGGACTGATCGAGGATCTTGGCCGCGTGAGGTTCCGTTACGCTGCCTGGACCTGCTCGCCAGCGTCGATGGTGGGCGATACCGTCGGTATCGACCGCGTGGCTGGGAGTTGCCCGGGAAACCGTGTGGTGGGGCTGAATCGTTGCTAGTGGCTGGCTCAACAGCTCGGTCGCGATGATATCCTCGATCAGGGATCTTCTGTGGCGAAGAAGTTGGCGATCGGATGGTAGCGACCGGTGGCGACGGCGCGCTCGTACACCCACTTGCCGACAGCGAGGTCGAGTATACCCATACCGAACGGTGAGAAAATAATTGGACGCGATCGTTCGATTGTCCGGGCTCCGGTCATGAGCTCGGCAATGGTCGCGGTGATGAAGTCACGTGTTCCGGAGTGCTGTTCAGCCAAGTGTAGAGAGGTCTGAGCTCTCAGCACATGGTCGATGTCGTCGACGATATTCCATGATTCGAGCACCACCCCGGGTGAAAGATCGCGCAGGGATAGGTGCAGCACCACCGGACAGTGGTCGAACAGCGCGCGGTCATGGATGTGCGGGGTGCCAGCGGTGGTCGCGAATATGATCAGATCGCATGTTCGGATCAGCGACCGGACGTCGGCCGCGATCCGCACGCTTCGTTGGCGCGTGCAGAGGTGATCGCGGAAGCGCTCAGCGGCGGCTGGATCGAGATCGAACAGCAGGACCTCGTCGATGTCCCAACCGGTCCCGGCGAGGAAGCGATGCACGGCCCGCGCGATGACACCAGTACCGACTACTCCGAGCGAACGGACGTGGTGCTCCAGTCCGTTCAGGAGACCCGCCGCCAAAATTGCTGAGGCTGCCGTACGTGCGGCCGAGATGGCTGAGCCCTCGAGGCACGCGAATGGGTAGCCGGTGTCGGCATCGTTGAGCACGAGCACCGCCGAGGCCCGCGGAAAGCCGCGCGCCACATTGCCTGGGTAGCTGGAGATCCACTTGATGCCAGAGACGTTCCAAGGTGACCCGAGGTGCGCCGGAAGCGCGATGATGCGATCGCGCTTCTGATCCGGAAAGGTCAGGAATTGACTTGGTGGATTGATAGTACGGCCTTCGGCATGTGCGAGGTACGCAGCCTCGACGGTGCGGATGCATCCTGTGAGATCATTGTGCAGCAAGTCGCTAACCGTCGGCCCGTCGATGATCGTGAACGGCATCATCATCGCGCCAGCGCTGCGCGCGGATCAAAGCCGAAGTTCTCCTGAACCCAAAGCCGATCATAGATGGTGTCCAAGTATTTGTCGCCGAAGTCTGCGGAGACCGCGATCACAGACGCGCCCGGTTCGATCACGCCTTCAAGGGTGCGCGCTGCCGCCAGCACCGTACCGGTCGAACCACCGATCAGGATCCCGTGGTTGTGGACGACCTCATGGCACATGCGGATGGTATCTGCCTCGGGTACTGAAACGACGTGATCGACAACGTCGGTATCGAGCAATTCCGGCCGTCGGCTGCTGCCGATGCCGGCGATCACGCGCCGCCCGGATCGACCACCAAAGGAAATCGAGCCCTCAGGGTCGACAGCGACCAGTCGGGTGCGCGGTGATGCCTCGCGGAAGCGCCGCGCGCAGCCCATAAGAGTTCCGGTCGAGCCGGCGCCGAGGATGACGTAGTCGGGCGCGGGGAATGCGGCCAGGATCTCCGACGCCGTGGTCTCGGCATGGGCGGAAATGTTGGCGGGATTCGCGTACTGGTTGAGCCAGACGTACGATGGATCACGGAGGAGATTCTCGATGTACAGCAATCGACTGTGCACGTAGCCGCCGTTCTGGTCGGGTTGATCGACGACTACGATCTCGGCTCCGTAGGCGTCCATGGCTCGCAGATTGACGCGCGACGCATGCGGATCGGTCACGCATACGAAGCGGTAGCCGAGGCGGCGACACAGGAAGCTGAGCGCGACCCCGAGGTTTCCCGATGACGATTCGACGAGCGTGGTCTTTCCCGGCGTAGCCAGCCCACGGGTCTCGATATCGGCGATCAAATACTTTGCGGTCTTTATCTTGATCGAGCCGGTGATGCTGAACCCCTCGAGCTTAAGTACGACCTCGGTGGCGCGTAGGATGCCGCGAAGTCGCAGGAAGACGTCGGTGAAAAGCAGCGCTTGGGGATCATCGACGATCATGGCGCCCTCCACGCGGTCAGGCGGTCCCAGTGGAACAG
>JBILBP010000255.1:0-4253 GCA_044353645.1 Planctomycetota bacterium
GTGGCGGCGATTGGGCGCAAGATCGCATCGTCACCGATTTCGTGAGCTCCATCCGGGCAGGCCGGAGTTTGCGTCTGCGCAACCCGCTGGCGACCAGACCGTGGCAACACGTCCTCGAGCCGCTTTCCGGGTATCTCCATCTGGCCAGCCGTATGTTGAAAGAGGATGGTCGGAGCTTTGCCGATGGCTGGAATTTCGGCCCTGCCGATGCCAGCGTCACGACGGTCGAAGATCTCGCCCACCGCCTGGTCGCCGCCTGGGGAAGCGGTGAGGTGATCGTCGACATCGACCCCTCCCGCGTGCATGAGGCCGGTCTTCTCAAGCTCGACTGCAGCCGTGCCGCCAACCGCCTTGCCTGGCACGGCGTCTGGGATGTCGCCGCCACCGTCGAACATACCGTCGCCTGGTACCAGGCACATGCCGAAGGCCGCACCGATCTGCGGCAACTCACGACTAGCCAACTTGCGCAATACGCCGCCGATGCCCAACGCCTCGGCCAACCCTGGGCCTCCCCATGAACACGGATCGCATCGCCCAACTCAAAGCCGAGATTCTCGAGCGGACGCGGGAGATGATCCGCCTCCGTGAAGCGCCGAAGGAATTCCTTCCCGGACAGTCCACGGTACCCTATGCGGGCCGGGTCTATGATGAGGAGGAAGTTGCCGCCGGGGTGGGCTCGATGCTCGATTTCTGGCTGACACTCGGCCCTGAAGGCGAAGCCTTCGAAACCGATTTGGCGAAGTTCCTTGGTCTGCGCCGGAGCCTCCTGGTGAACTCGGGGAGCTCTGCCAACCTCGTGGCATTCGCGGCCCTCACCAGCGCGAAGCTCGGTGAACGACGTATCCGTCCCGGTGACGAGGTCATCACCGTCGCAGCCGGATTCCCGACCACCGTCGCCCCCATCATCCAATGCGGTGCGGTTCCGGTGTTCATCGACAATGATCCGCTCACCGGCAATGTCCGCGTCGAGCGTCTCGAAGACGCTTATGTGCCCGGGAAAACCAAGGCCGTGATGATGGCTCACACCCTCGGCAATCCCTTCGACCTGGGTGAGGTCACCCGCTTCTGCCGAGAGAAGGGGCTGTGGCTGATCGAAGATAACTGCGATGCGCTGGGCAGTCGTTATGGAGAGGCCTACACCGGGACATTCGGTGATCTCTCGACCCAGAGCTTCTATCCGCCGCATCATATGACCCTCGGTGAGGGCGGCGCCGTCAATATCGTCAAGCAGCCGCTGCTCAAAACCCTGGTCGAGAGCTTCCGCGACTGGGGGCGCGACTGCTGGTGCGCATCAGGCATCGACAACACCTGCAATAAGCGCTTCGACTGGCAGCTTGGCGAGCTGCCCAAAGGCTACGATCACAAGTATATCTACAGCCATCTCGGCTATAATCTTAAGCCGCTCGATCCTCAGGCCGCGATCGGCAGGGCACAGCTCAGGAAGCTGCCGTCGTTCATCCAGGCGCGCATCGACAACTGGCAGTTTCTGCGCCAAGCCCTCGCGCCGCTGGAGGAGCATCTGGAATTCAACCTGCCGACGCACGCCACTGGCTGGACTCCTTCCGGATTCACCTGGGCTGCGGGCAAACCCATGGTCAGTCCGAGCTGGTTCGGCTTCATGGTCTTGGTCCGCCCCGACGCGGGCATCACGCGCACCGCCCTCGCCCGTGCCCTCGATCAGGCGAAGATTGGCAACCGCATGCTCTTCGGCGGCAACCTCGTCCGTCAGCCGGCCTTCGTGCAGCTGAAGGCCGACACCATGGGCGACGGATTCCGCGTTGTCGGCGATCTGGACGGAGCTGATCGGATCATGAACGAAGCGCTGTTTGTCGGCACCTACCCGGGCTTGCGACGGGAACATCTTCAACACATGGTCGCCGTCATCACCGCTGCCGTGCGGGGCCGGTGATGGCGGTTGCCATCACCGGTGGCACGGGCTTTCTCGGTGCGCGCCTCGCCACCGCGTTCGCTGCCGCCGGCATGGCCGTGGTGATCCTCACCCGTCCCGGTTCGGACCTGCGTCGTCTGGCCGGGCTGCCGGTGGAGATCCGCCAGATCGACAGTCCCGAAGCACTCGCCGGGGTCACCACCGTGATCCATGCGGCGGCGAGCTACGGTCGCGCCGGCGAGCCGGCGAGCAGCCTGCTCGAAGCCAATCTCCTGAAGCCGGTGGAGCTTCTCGAACGCGCGCAACAGGCTGACGTCAAGCGCTGGATCACTGTCGGCACGGCCCTGCCGGAGGCGCTTTCGGCCTATGCCCGCTCCAAGCACCAATTCCTGCCCTGGGCCGAAGCCCTGGCCGGGAGTGGCGGGCCCGCGCACGTGTGGCTCGCTTGCGAGCACTTCTATGGGCCGGGAGATGACGAAGCCAAGTTCGTCACGCGCTGTCTGCGCTCCCTGCTGCGCCAGGTTCCAACCCTGCCGCTGACGTCCGGGCGGCAAAAGCGCGACTTCATCCACGTCGATGACGCCGTAGCCGCCATCCGCCATCTCGTGGAGCTGCCTCACTTGCCGTCGGCAAGTTGCCGGCTGCCGCTCGGATCGGGCCTCGCCATCCCCGTACGGCATCTGGTCGAACGATTGCATGCGCTCATCGGTGGGCCGACGCACCTGGATTTCGGGGCCGTGCCGACCCGAGCCGGAGAACCTCTCGAATGCCGGGCTGACCTCACGGCGATGGCCGCCCTCGGCTGGCATCCGTCCGTCAACCTTGAGGATGGGCTTGCACAGACCGTGGCAGTCGAACGATCGCTCGCAGTATGAATCTCCTCATCACCGGCGGTTGCGGATTTCTCGGCTCAAACCTGGCAGCTGAAGGCCTGCGACGTGGCGACGCGGTGACCGTGCTCGACCATCTGGGACGTCAAGGAGCCACCGAGAACCTCGCCTGGCTCCGTTCCCTGGGCAAGGTGACCTTCATCCATGCCGACATCCGGGATGCCCCGGCCGTGGCCCGGGCGGTAGCCGCCAGCAGACCGGAAGCGATCTTCCATCTCGCCGGCCAGGTGGCCATGACCACCTCGGTGAACAATCCCCGGCTCGATTTCGAGACCAACGCCCTAGGCAGCCTCAATGTCCTGGAAGCGGTTCGTGCCCATGCGCCGCAGGCCCTGGTCACCTACAGTTCCACCAACAAGGTCTACGGCGACTTGGAACAGTATCCCTACGTCGAGACCGCGACCCGCTGGAGCGTGCCCGCCTGCCCCGCCGGCTTCGCTGAATCAACGCCCCTCGACTTTCATTCTCCCTATGGCTGCTCCAAAGGGTCGGCCGACCAATACATGCAGGACTACGCGCGGATGTTCGGCCTGCACACCGTGGTGTTCCGGCATTCGTCGATGTATGGAGGTCGTCAATTCGCATCCTACGATCAGGGATGGATCGGCTGGTTCTGCCAGCAGGCGGTCATCCAGAGGAAGGATCCCGATGCGCCGCCCTTCACCATCAGCGGTGATGGCAAACAGGTCCGCGACGTCCTCCATGCGACCGATCTGGTCGATCTGTATTTTACTACCGTGCAGGCGCCCAACCGGGCACAGATTGTCGGCCAGGCCTTCAACATCGGCGGAGGCATGGCCAACAGTCTGTCCCTACTCGAACTGTTCGCGGCCCTCGAAACCATCCTCGGGGTATCATTGCGCTTTACCCGGCTACCGCCGCGTGCGAGCGATCAGCGGGTGTTCGTCGCCGACACGGCCAAAGCCGGCCGCCTGCTTGGCTGGCAGCCCCGGATCGATGTCATGAGCGGCCTCGCGGCAATGCTGACATGGGTGGACCGTCGCGCATAATGAGGGTCGACTTCCTCAGTCGCGCCTATGGTGATCGACGGATCCGGCGCGCCGGTTTGACTACCATCGCCAGCGGTATGAACTTGGTGGTGAAGCTCCTCTGCGGCATGCTCGTAATGCGCATGGTGAATGCCCATGCCGGCCCGGAAGCCTTCGGTCTGATCATCACCGTCGCAGGCGTGGCGCTGTGGCTGTTGGCATTCGATCTCGGCCTCGGACCAGCAGTGAAGAACCAGCTCATACCCATCATCGCCGCTGACGCGGACGCGAAGAAACTGGCTGAGGTCATCGCGCAGGCGTTCCTCGCCTCATTCCTGCTAGTGCTGGCGGGCATCGTGGCCCTCCTGATCGCCGTGCCGATGGTGCCGTTCACGGTCTTCTTCGGGAGGATGGAGCCAGCGACGATGGCCTGGTTTCCGTCGTTCTTCCTGCTTTCCTGCGCCAGTGTCCTGCTGGCCTTGCCAG
>JBILBP010000029.1:0-13982 GCA_044353645.1 Planctomycetota bacterium
TCGAAGTCATCTCGATCGACGCCTGAGTTAGCCGCCGGTTGATGCCGGCCAAGCTCATCCGATCGACTGGCCCACACAGTGGGCGGTCTACCCGGCTATCCGGTTTGCAAGCCGTCGCACGCCTACAGGCTGCGACGGCTTCGTTGTTTCGTCCAGCATCGGTGGACGAGCCGCCTTACCCTCTTCATCTGCGAGCCCTCACTATGCGTTATCTGCTGCTGCTCCTGCTCTCTTTGCCGATGTGGGCCATGCAGGTTAAAGAGATGAACGTCTTCTCGCCGATCACCGGGCAGAAGTTCGATATTCTCGGCGTCCCTGTCGAGCAGCAGGCGGCTACCGATCTCGCCGATATGGGTGCTGATGACGATGGTTGCCGCCACACCTCGGGTCCCAGCGAGTACGACTATTACGTTGCGGTTTGTCCGTTCACGTTCTTCGCCGCCTTGAGTTCGGAATGGGATCAGCGCACCGGGCGCTTTCGTGAGGAACTGCCGCCGGAACTCAAGGATTGGGTGCTGAAGACTTTCAACACCGACTGGCAGCTGGAATTCAACCGTTCGTATTCGGTCTTCCAGCAGACCGCGCGCATGCAGGGCCAGCAGATCCCGGCGCGCAAGGACTTCATCCTCAACCAGCAGACCATTCCCCTCGAAAAGCGCTTCCGCCTGGCGCTGCAATGCTACGAGAAGCGCCGCGCACGCTCGGTGGTGCTGGGCAAGATCGCCCTCACCGGCGCCTGGGCGCTGCGTGCGCGCATGAATGTGCCGGTGGGCAATCAGGCCCTCGATGGTGGGTACGAGGAAGTCGGCGAGCAGGTCGCGCGCGACATCAAGCCCGGCGAGTCGTTTGTCCTGACCAAGGCCCTCAGCGTTTACAAGCGGGTCTTCGAGAGCTCGAGCCTCACTGATGAGGCCTACTTCATCGCCGGCATGACCTATTTCGGCCTCCAGCTTCGCGATGGCGACAGCGGTGGTGCCGCCAAGACCCTCGAGCTGATGAAGGAACGCTTCGCCAATAATGAGAAGCCCACCGCCGAGCTGTTGCGCGGCCTGGTCCGCGAACGCAAGCGTTCACTCGATGAGTATTCGAATTTCCTGGGCATCGCCGTGTCGAATCTGCTGACGGCGGTGATCTCCGAGGAGTTTCCGCGTTCGCGTTTGCCGGCGAATATGTTCGCCATCGCCGAATGCCTGCGCCGCAGCGGCCGCCCGGGCACCGCCGACCAGGCCATGGATTGGTATCTCGCCCTGGCCAAGATCCCCGAATCGCAGCCGCGCCTGCGCGCCGATATCCGCGCCCAGGGCAAGGCTCCCGGCCCGGACGCGCCGCTGGCAGTCTCGCTGGGATGGCTGGCTGATCGTCAGATTCAGCGTATCGCCGAGTCCGGGAAAGTTCATTCGACGGAGATCGCCGGCTCGGACAAGCGGCTCTTGGCAGCGATCATCTATGAGGATTTCGGTTCGGCCAATTACGTCAATCCGGCGTGGAAGCCGAATACCACCGGCGATCAGCAGGATTGCGCGCTGGTCCTCAATCTGATCGGTCAGGCGGCCATGGATTATGCCTTCCGCAAGGGCGCCTGGCCGCAGGTGCTCAACGACTTGTGGGAGCAGGACGTGATCAAGGACCGCAATCGCGTCAACCGCTTCCACTGCCCGGTGAGCGGCGAGAAACTGCTTTATAAGCCGCTGGTCGGCGATGTCTCGGTGGCCCTGCCGCGCACCGTCGTGATCTGCACCGCGCGGCCGATACCAACCAATCAGGGTTTGCGCTACGGTGCCTACATGGCCAACAACCAGCTGCTATGGTCCGTCGAGCCCTTGCAGCCCGGGGTCGTCGCGCCGTAAGCGCGGCTTGCGGCATGCAGCTCGCAGAGGTCATCGGTCAAAGCGCGATCAGCCGGCTCATCGCCCGCTTGATCGCCGCTGACCGTCTACCGCATGCGGTGCTGCTCGAAGGTCTGCCCGGTTGCGGGCGGCGGACGCTGGCCACGGCCATCGCTCAGGCGGTCTTGTGCCATGCACCGCAGGCCGGTGACAGTTGCGGTGTGTGCGCCTCTTGTCGGCTGGTGCTCAGCGGCAGCCACCCCGATCTCGTGAGTACGCCGCATGACAGCATCGCCGGTAATGTTGGCGTCGAGCTCGTGCGCGACGAGATCGTCGATGCCGCCTATGTCAGCCCCTTGGTCGGCACACACCGGGTCTTCGTCCTGCCGGGCATCGAGCGCTGGCGCGTCGAGGCCAGCAATACTTTGTTGAAGGTGCTCGAAGAGCCGCCGGCCACGGTGCGCTTCATCCTCACCACCACGCAGGCGGCGGCGGTGATGCGCACCATCCGCTCGCGCAGTCAGCTCTATCGGCTGCAGACGCTGACCCCGGCAGCGGTCGAACAGGTCCTGGTGCGCGGTGGCATCGCGGTTGGCGAGGCCCGCAGGCGCGCCCTGCTCAGCGATGGCGGTCATCGAGGCCTGTGGGAGGACACCGTCGCGATTCCCTTGCAGCCGTTGCTGGCACTCGCCCGCGACGGCTACCGCACCTCGGTGGTCGCAGAGATCATCGGTCATCTGCCGACGGTGGTAAGCGCGCAGGCCGAAGCTCAGGGGTTGACGCTGGCCGCCGAGCAGCGCCGCCTGGTGCGCATCTGGCTGGCGGCTTTGACCCAGGCGCTGCGCGCCGATCTGCGTCTGGATGCCGCCAGCGCTCAGCAGGCGGCGGAGCGCATCGTGCGCATCGGCGCGCTGGCTGGCGATCTGGCGCGCAATCTCCAGCCGCGCCTGGTGCTCGAGTCGATTGGTCTGGGGGAAACCGAACGGCGTTTGCGGCGTTCCGGATTATGAACTGACGTGTACATAAAACGTTGCGAACTCGTCAGGGAATGTTTCCAATGTTGCAAGCCCTTCAACTGCATCGGACAGAGTTCAGCTATGAACTATAAAGTTGTACCGAACTGCAGTTGCTTAAAAGATTTGTGAATACTAGTATAAGTCACTTGGAGTGTAGTCATGCCGCGTGACGCCTTATTAGATATGTATTTAAAAGATGTCTCGATCTTTCCGGTGCTGACACGGGAATCGGAGTGTGCCCTGGCGCGCAAGCTGCAGGCTGGTGATCGCACGGCGCGCCAGGATCTCATCCAGTGCAACCTGCGTCTGGTGGTCAGCGTTGCTCGCCAGTACGAAAGTCAGGGTATGCCGATCCTCGATGTCATCGAGGAGGGGAACATCGGTCTGATGCGTGCGGTTGAGCGCTTCGACCCCGATATGGAATGCCGATTCTCGACCTACGCTGTGCATTGGATCAAGCAGGCGATTCGCCGGGCCCTGCTCGAAAAGGTCAAGAACATCCGCGTCCCCGCCTACATGGCCGAACTCGTGGCACGGTGGAAGAAATTCAATCGCGAGAATCCTGGCGTCACCGACATCGCGCTGGTGGTCAAGGCCCTCAAGCTGCCGAAAGAAAACGCCAAGCTCCTCAAACGCATCATCGAGACCAGCCTGATCAACGGCGCGAACCTCGATGCCGAAGAGGTTTCGGACCTCAGCGGCTATTTCGAGGACACCCACGAAGGCTCCGATCCGGAAGCCGTGGTCGGTGGCCGCGAGGACGTGCTCTTCGTGCAGTCGCGGCTGTCGATGATTCCCAAGCGCGACGCCGATGTCCTGCGCTACCGTTATGGACTGGATGAGTTCCCGGTGATGACCTTGGAAGAAATCGGAAAAGTCTTTAGCCTTACCCGCGAGCGCGTACGTCAAATCGAAACCAAGGCTATCAATCGTTTGCGTGAACTGATTCCGTCAGAAAACGTGCTTTGATCGATTGCCCCCTTGGCAAGCAAGAACCCTGCCGTAAAGATGGCGCTATGACCACCTGTTTCCGTCATTTTACCTTCGGCTTGCTGCTCCTGGCGTGCACCGTCGGCATCAGCTCGTGTTCCACTGAGGATTCCGGACAGACCCTCATTGTCCACTTCGATGACGCCTTCGTGCCCAAACAGGTTGGACTAGCGCAAGACGATCAGAGCAAGCCGGCCACCAGCACGAATCCGAAAAAAGCCGTTTTCACCGTCATCGCCGCTGTCACCTATAAGGGCAAGAAGTCTCTCGAGTACATCTGGGCCATCGATAGCTCGAAAATTCATGTCAACTCTGTGATCGCCCCGGATACGACCACTCCGAATAAGGCCACCGTCACCCTGACCTATAATGCCCCGTTGTCCCAGACCGTCTTCGATGGGCCGATGCCGATTAAGCTGTTGGTCAAGGAGCAAAACGGTGAGAGTCAGATCCAAGGGTCAGATACCATCTCCGTCAATGTCTACATAAACGGTGGCACCAACGGCTGAGGTTGTCGTCTGATGAGCGTGGTGTTCACCCCGGCTGGGCCGCGAGCAATCGCAGGCCCAGCTGGCTTTTGAGCGAGCTCATCGCCCCGCTGGCGGCGGTCGCCGTCCAGGCGCCGGCGGCGGCGGGCACCAGATAGGTGCGCATCGGCTCGATGTGGAGGGCTCCAGCGGCGGTGGCGAGGGTGCCCTGGCCATCGAGGCAGGTCACCAGGGTGCAGCGGCCATTGCCGCCGCCGCTGGTGTGCGCGGCGCGGCGCTCTTCGACACTAAAGTAGTCGCAGGCCACCAAGTGGCGAACGCTGCCGCCAGCCGGGTGGGGAACCTCGCTGGCAGGCACCGGCTGCAGTGAGCGGGCGCTGAAATCGATCGTCGCCAGGGACTGCTCGACGTGCAGCGGACGGGGTTTGCCGTCGAGTCCGACGCGACCCCAATCGTCGACCCGAAAGGTCACGTCGCAGGTCTGCTGCACTTCATAGAGCAGGCAGCCCTTGCCGAGGGCGTGGACGGTGCGGGCGGCGAGAAAGAAGAAGTCGCCATCTTGAGCGATGAAGCGTTCGAGGGTCTCGGCGACGCGGCCGGCGGCACGGGCCTGCTCGAAGGCCGCGCGATCGATCCCCGGCTGGGTACCGACGAACAATTCGCCGCCATCGTTGACCAGCAGCCAGCATTCGGTCTTGCCGCGTTGACCGACGCCGAGGCTCTGCGCTAAGGCATCATCCGGATGGACCTGGATCGACAGCCGATCGTTGGCATCGATAAGCTTGACCAGCAAGGGGAAATCGCCGCCATCCCAGGTTTCGCCGATGAGGTCGCGGCCATGGTCGGCGGTCAACTGGCGCAGGCTGCGACCGGCGAGGGGCCCGCCGGCGACCACGCTCATGCCCCGGGGATGATCGGCGAGATCCCAGCTCTCGCCGATCGGGCCGGGTGGCAGATCGGGGCGCCAGGCAGCCATCGCCCGGCCACCCCAGACAATGTTGTGATACACCGGCGTGAAGGCGAGCGGGACGGCGAGTGGGTGGCTCATGATGGTGGCACTATAGGCCCAGTTGGCTTGGCGCTACTCGCAGACGCAGCAGGATTTGCGTTCTCGGGGCTGATCGGCTTGGCGGTCTGCGGACGGCCCGCAGCAAGGCGTTTGCGGCTCTCGCGAATGCGTCGTACCTGGGGCCCGATGAGGTCCTCGAGGCGCTGATCGCGGCGTACAAGGACGAACATCAGGACGGCCAGACCGATGCACAAGGCGGCAATGACGGTGTCTAGCACATTGAAGGTGTAGATCGGCGGCGGCGGTTCGAATGCATAGCTGCTGCCGACGAAGACGAAGGCATAGACCTTGTCGCTTTGCCGTTGTACGCCATTGCGCTTGTCGCGCAGGCTGTTGGGGGTCACGGGTATGGAGCGGAATTTGAAGAAGCGGCTGGGAATGATGATTTTCGCACCGCGTTCGGGCAGGGGCTGGTCAGTGACCAGGCAGGCTTCGTAGAGGCGCAGAATCTGGCTTTTGAGGGTTGGCTTGCCATCGAGGTTTTCGGTGACCTGACCGAAATCTCGACTCCATAGGAGCACGCGCAGCCCGCGGTGGACACCGAAGGGCTGATCACGGGCGACGTTGCTATCTTCCCAACTGCGATAGACGTAGCCGCTGATCACGAACGGTTGGCCACGGCTGCGGTCAGGTCGTTTATGGATATCATCGGCGTGGAGATTGCCGCTGGCTGCGTCAGCGAACAGCCCCGGACCGCCATCGCGATCGAGGTTGGCTTGTCCGAGCAGATAATAATAGGGCCGGGTTTCGAGGATGCTGCGCTCATCGCTGACGTTGTCATAGAGATCGGCAGGGAATTCCTTCGGCAACAGGCCGCGCATCTCGGCGAGATCATCGTCGCCCGGATCCGTGGTCTGTTCACTGGCGCGGACACTGCGGGCCATGATCAGTGGCATCTGCGTTTCGCCGCTGGTGCCGCTGGGCACTCCGGCGCTGCCCAGGAAACGTCCGACCAGGCTGATGTCCCGGCCGATGACCAGATCGCCAGCCGATATCGGGGCGAGCACCTGAGCGATCTGCTGCTCATCGAGCTGGAGCGCGAGGCGCTGATAGCCGGGGCTGTCAGAGGGCGAGCCCGCCACTGGCGCCGGCACGCTGTCGAGTAGCCGGCCATGGACGGTGATGGCGGCTCCCGGCGCGACGCCGCCGAGCAGCAGATCACGAGCCAGGACGCTCTGCGGGATCGGTGCCGACTGGCGATCGGCAGCCAGCACTTCTTCACCCCAGGCGAGGGTCAGGGCGTCGAGGACGTCGTCATGGCGGACGTTGGCGCGGTCGGCGAGGAGTTCGCGGACCGTCGGTGTCTCGGCGCTGATCGCCTGGCGCTCAGGGAGAGGCGGCGCATCGCCGAGGCGCGGCCCGGGCATCGCCGGCAGCGCCGGCTCTTCGAGCATTGGTTCTAGCGGCCCGTTAGGGATCATCCGGGCATAGTCGGTCAGGAAATTGATGACCAGGCTGATCACCAGCATCGCCAACGGCAGCATCAGGAGCAGGCGCCATTCGCGTCGTTTCATGCTCTGGCGGCGTGCGAGGTGCCGTTTGTCGAGCGAGAATGTCGGTGGTGGCTCAGTAGGAGTGAGGCGAAGCATGGAGGCGACCAGAGAGAGGAAAGGATGAGGCGAGGTACAACAGGTCGTAAACGAAGACCGCGCGGCTTGGTTCAGCCAGTGGCAGGTTCAGCCCTTGGCAGGTTCAGCTCACCACCGCCACCACGTGACCTTGGTCCCCGCGACCAAGCCCACCTGGCCATCGGGGGCGAGGGCCAGGGCGGTGGCCTTGCCCACGCCGGCGTCGGCGGTCTTCATCGCCAGCAGTAGCGCGCAGCTTTTGTGGCGGAAATCGAAGACCTGCAGGTCTTCGCGCGACGCATCGAGTGCATAAAGCAGTCCCAGGCGATCGCAGCCCAGGCCGATGACTTTGCGCAGCTGGCCGGGCTCCGAGCCTTTGCCGCCGCCATTGCTGACGTGGACGGCGATCTTGGCGGTCTGGTCGAGGGCGAATTTCTTCACCTGGTTCGACCACGCATCGTAGACGTAGCAGGCATCGCCGGTGGCGGAGGCAGCGATCAGCGTCGGATCATTGAAATCGGCGAGACCCTTGCCGCGCTGGCCGAAGGCGAACAGGAAGGTCCCGTTGGCGGCGAACACCTGCACTCGGTATTGGTCAGCATCGAGGACATAGACCCGGCCGGCCTCATCGCTGCTGACGCAGACGGCCTCCTGGAACTGGCCGTTGTTCTCACCCGGGCTGCCGACGAAACTGAGGTTGGCGGTTTCTACCAGCTCGATGCGGTGCACGCCGTGCTTGCTGCTGTCGCTCACCCACAGCCGCCGGCCGGCGGGATCGGCGGCCAAGCTGAGGGTCGAGCCGAACAAGCCGCCGCCCTTGGCTTCGGCATCGACGCGGCCCACGGCCCAGCCTTCGCCATCATAGATGGAGACCAGGCCGGTATCCGGATCAAGGCCGTAGCTGCGGCCGGCGCCATCGGCGGCCCACAGGCTTTGCGTGCGCATACGTTCGCTGCGCACGCCGGCGCATTTCAGGTCAGGCGTGAAGCGTACAAAGGTCGCCCGCTCGGGATGGCAGGTGATGACCTCGCCCAGCTGGTCGATGACGAGGCTGCGAGCCGGACCGGGATCGATCCCGACGTCTGGCAGAGGGGCGGTGACATCGGTGGCGCCGTTGGCGGAGACCGCCAGCAAGCGTCCGCTGGCAAGCAGTATAAGCATGCCGCGTTGCGGATGGATGGCGATGTCCACCGGCAGGTCCTTGGTATCGCCAGGGACGTCGAAGGTCGCCACTCGGCGCTGGAAGCGATCGTATTGGATCACGCTGCGCTGTCCGGCATCGAGCGCATACAAGGCCCCGGCGCGGTCGACGGCCACCGCCACCACCTGCTGGAAGGCGTCGCGGCCGGTGCCGGCGCGGCCCAGGCGTCCGCGGTACGCGCCGTCGGGTTCGATTACTTCGACCCCGCCCGCGCCCTGATCGGCAATGAATGTTGTCCCATCCGGGGCGATGGCGAGATCAGTGGGGGTATCGAACAGGCCATAGCTGCGGCGCACCGTCGAATCGGTGCCGTAGACCACGACGGTGCGTTTACCGGCATCGAGGACGTGGAGTTCGTCGCCGCGCACGGCTAGGGCCACCGCTCGTTTGGGTAACTGCTCTAGGGGCAGGGCGAGCGACTCGCTGCTCAGCCAGCCGGGAGTGATCCTCAGCAGCGCGCCGGATTCGGCAGCCAACCCCCACCAGGTTCCGGCAGTGTCGCGCGCGAGCTGGGTCGCGGCTACTTCCACGCCCTGGCCCCAGCGTGCGAACGGCTTCAACGGACCGCGCTTGGTGAGATCCCTGACGGCAGTGAGGCTTACCGGCACGCGGACCACGACTTCCTGGCCCAGCGGATCGCGGACGCTGCCGACGATGGTGATGCCGTTGGCTTCCGTGGTGCCGGTCGTGCTGCCGGTCGTGCTGCTGGCAGAGGTGCTGGACGCGGCCAGCACCGGCGCGAGCCAGGTGACGGCGGTACCGCCGCTGCTGTGGGCGAGCAGGCGGCCGCTGTTGCCAGCCGGTCCTTCAAGTCGCCAGGCGCTGATCAAGGGATCCTTGTCCCAATCGCTGACCGGGACCTGCACGGTGATGGCGGCGCCGTGCGTGGCCGACAGCGTGGGCACGGTCGCGGTCAGGGCCGGAGGCGCGTTGGGCGCGGCCTCGCGGGGTAGCGGTACCGCATCCATGCCGCTGGCGACCTTGGCGTTCGCCGCCGTCCAGCGCACCACGCCATTGATTACGCCGACCACTTGCGTGAGCTGGGCCTTCGCCGCCAGGACCGGGCGGGAGATGATCACCTGGCCGGTGAGCGGGTGTTTTTCTACCGTGCCCGGAGCGTAGAGCGCGACCATCTCACCCGCGACCAGGGTGGCTGCCGATTGCGCGTCGAAGCGCAGGGTCACGCGCGCACCGCCGTCATCATCCTGGACCTGCTCGACGATCCCCGACACCGCATCGGCAGCACTGGTACTGGCCACCGCGAGGCTCAGAAGAGAAGAGACCGCAACGAGGTGGCGCATGGCAATCATTCCGTTCGCTGGCCCGTCGTGACGGTCCAGCCGTCAGGGGTGCGTGCGAGTTCATAGGTATAGGTGAGCGTGGTTTCGGGAAACGAGGTCATCGCCGTACGCAGGTGGATGCGCGCGGTCGCGTGTTCGCCGTGCGACTTGAAGTCCACGAGTTGCGAGGCGAAGACCAAGCCATCCTGGCCGCCAAGGGCGGTGAAGGACTCCGCCAATTCTGTATCGGTGACGAGTTTCGCGATCCCCGCCGCGTTGCTGCCGAGGACTGCGGCGTCGAGTTGCGCCAGGCAGGTCACGAAGCGTTCGCGTTGCCGCCGGACCTCGAGGAGGGCTTCGAGGGCGGGGCGCTCGTGGCGCTGGGCGCCGGCTTCGATGAGGAAATCAGCGAGTTCGTTTTCGAGCTGGGCCAGCGGCACCCGCAGATCGCGAGCGCGTTCGCCGAGCGTGGTGGCGGCGGCGACGCGCTGCGCCTCCTGGGCCTCGACGGCGGCTTTGATCGCCGCCAGTTCCGTGCTCAAGTCGCTGACCTGTTTTTGCGCGTCGGCGGTCAGCGTCAGGCTCGGAGCCTGCGCGAGCAACGGCGCCAGGGCCTGGGTGGCGGCGGTGAGATCCTTGGCGTGCACCGCCGTGCTCACGCGTTGCACCAGGACCATGAGCGCGGCGCGTTTGCTGGCGCTGGTGCGTTGTCCGGCGACGGCGGCGCCATCGGTGGGATCGAGGCGCAGAGCTTCGGCGAAGGCGATGTCGGCGCGGTCGAGGTCGCCGGATGCCAGGGCCTGTTCGCCGCTCGCGCGCACCGCGTCGCGCCTGGCGAGGGTCTGCGCCAGGCGCTCGGCTTCGCGCTGGACGAGGGCTTCGACGTTGGCGAGGTTGGTGGCGTGCGGCGCTTCGCTGCGCGCCTTGGCGACCGCGATCTGGGCTTCTGCGACCCGCCCGGCGAGGACATGGGCCTTGGCTTCCTCGAGGAGGGCTTCGGCATGTTGCCCGCGACGCTCGATTTCCCGTGCCAATTCCAGGGCTTCAGTCGAGCTCCCGCCAAGCAAGGTGCGGGCGGCTTCGACCTGCGTTGCGGCGGCGGCGAGATCGCCGTTTTGCAGGGCATTGCGCGCATAGTTCAAGGAGGCGGCGCCCTCGCTCTGATCGATGATACGTCTGAACCCGGTCAGGGCCGCGTCCTCGGGATGAGCCGAGATCAGTGCCCGCGCGGCGCTAAAGTGACGCGCAGCGATGAGTTCTTTGACCTTTGGCGCCCAACTCGACGCGTTGGCCATGTCGACCATCGCTGGCGAGGCTTGATGGATGATCGTCGGCGCGCCTTGCGGGCTGATCAGGGGAGCCGCGACAGGTACGGCAACGACAGCTGTCGGGGTCGACACGATCGTCGTAACGGGATTCGCTATCGGCGATGCGCTCGTCGCCGAGGTTGGTTTGACCGACCACACCGCCGCCGCGCCGACGCCGGCGATGGCCATGGCGGCGATGATCCAGGGTGCGGAACGACGTGTCGAGCCGGGGCGCGCCTTCGGCACATACAGGGTCGTGCCATGCTGCAGGCGCATCAGCTCACTGGCATCGATATGGGGATGATCGCCGCGGCTCAGGCACTCGAGATCGGCGACCAGTTCTGCGGCATTGCGGTAGCGGTCCTCGGCATTTTTCTGCAGACATTTGAGGCACACCGCCTGAAAATCCTCGGGAATCCCCTGGTCGATTTCACGCGGCGGAGTCGGCGCGACATGGATGTGCTGGTAGATGATGCTGGTGGGATCCTCGCCGGTGAAGGGCAAACGGCCGGTGAGGAATTCGTAGAAGACCACGCCCAGGGCGTACAGGTCAGTCCGCGAATCGCAGCGATCGCCACGGCCCTGTTCAGGGCTAAAATAGCTGACTGTGCCCATGACCGTGCCGGTCATGGTCAGACCATGCGCTTCCTTGGTCGAGCGCACCAGGCCGAAGTCCATGATTTTGATCACCCCGCGGCGGGTTAACATCATGTTTGCGGGTTTGATGTCGCGGTGGACGATGCCCAGTTCGCCGGCAGCCTGCAGGCCGCGCGCAGCCTGCAGCACCCAGTCGAGGGCCACGCGCTGCGTTGGTCGGCCGGTCTTGCGCACGGTCACCTCGAGATCGTCGCCTTCGACATACTCCATGGCGAAATAGTTGTGGCCGCTGGCCTGGCCGGCGCCGTAGATCTTGATGATGTGCGGCGAGTCGAGACTGGCGACGGCCTTGGCTTCGAGCTGGAAACGGCTGCGGAATCCTTCGTTGTCGGACAGATGCGGAGGCAGGACCTTGAGCGCGACATCGCGATCGAGGCTCTGCTGCCGGCCGCGATAGACGGCACCCATACCGCCGCGGCCGAGCAGCGTCCCAACTAAGAAATCACCCCACACCTGGCCGGTGAGGACATCGGCCTGCGGGTTTCCCCAGGTCGACTCCGCGGCCGAGTTCGTCGCCGCCGTCGTCGCCTCGTCGCGATAATCTGAGCCGGTGCCCGGAATATCGCCGGCCATCGTCGGTGCGAGGGGCCACGCCGTCGCGGGGCGCGGCACAGCGGGCTGGGTGGGTTGATCGGAACTCGTCATACGGCCTGAGACCAAGGTGGATGGACGTGCTCAGGGTACTCCCGGTCAAGGGGCTGGGCAATGGCTTGCGAGGCCGATGGGTGGCTTCTTATCGCTGCCTGAAAACTGCCGTTCGGCAGGTCCCGTTGACCACCCCCGCCACGGCGGTAGCTTCCGGGCCCTTTTCGCGGGATCAGCCTCGCTGGCAAACCCGCTGGAACCTCGCTGGAGTTGAATTTCAATGGCTAAAACTGCAAATCCCGGTGCTGAAAAATCGTCAGTCGCCGAGGACCTCCTGCGTGCCTGTGAGGCCCTCGAGGAGCGTTACGGCCGGCGCAAGACCCAGCCCATCCCCGATTTCATCGAAGCCCTGATGACGCAGATTCTCGAGTTAGGAGCGAGTGAAAAGGCTTCGAAGGACGTTCTCGCCCGCCTCAAGGCCGAGTATGTCGACTGGAACGACATGCGGGTCGCCAGCGTCCGTGAAATCGAGGATATCCTCGGCGCAAAGTACTATCGCTGCCGTGAAAAGGCCGAGGACATCAAGCACCTCCTGGCCGATCTCTACACCGCCTTCCGGCGCATGGAGATCAACGATCTGCTCACCGAATCGGGCATCGAGACCCTGCGTGCGCTGCCTGATACCACGAATATCCGTCGCGACATGGTCGATCGCGCCCTACTGCTGGCGCTCAATCTCAAGGTTTTCCCCTGTGATGAAGAGCAGTTCCGCCTGCTGAAGTTCCTCAGCGGCGTCCCCAAGCACGCCAGTCTCCAGACTTTCCAGAAGAAGATCGAGGAAAGCCTGGAAGTCGAAGACATCCTCCGCCTTTCGCGAGTGCTGCGCGAACACGTGCACGTCTACCAGAGCGCTGGCGCCGATGAGCCGCAACCAGTTGATTTCGGCTTGAAGAAAGAGTCCACGAAGGACAAGACCACCAAGCGTATCAAGAAATAATTGCGACGATTGAAGGCGAATAGGCATGGCCAAGCACAGTCACTGGGCGAACATCAAGCATAAGAAGGGCATCAACGACAAGAAAAAAGGCGCCGTTATCGCCAAAATGGGCAAGCTGATCACCATCGCGGTGAACCTCGGCGGACCCAAGCTTGAAGAGAACCCGCGACTGCGTCTGGCCGTCGATAAGGCCCGTTCGGCGAAGATGAACATGGATGCGATCCTGCGCGCGATCAAGAAAGCCGCTGGCGAGGGCAACAGCGGCAAGCAGATGGTCGAGTTGTCTTACGAAGGCTACGGCCCGGGCGGGGTGGCGATGGTCGTCGACATTCTCACCGACAATCGCAATCGCACCGCTCCAGAGATCAAAAAGCTCTTCGAGCGCGCCGGCTCCGCAATCGGCGCCCCGGGATGCGTGGCTTGGCAATTCACGCCCAAGTCGACCTTCCTGGTTGAGGGGGTCAGCGAAGACCAGGTCATTGACGTGCTCATGAATGCCGATGCTGATGCCGGCGAGATCACCACCATCGACAGCGGACAGGTGGCGATCACCGCCGAAGCCAATCAGTTCGATAGCGTGCAGAAAGCCTTGCAGGCGGCGAAGATCACCATCGCCAGCGCCGAACTGACCAAGCTCCCGGACAATCCCATCGAGATCACCGATCCCGAGATCCAGCAATCATTAGAAGCCCTGATCGAGACCCTGGATGATCACGATGATGTCCAGGAAGTGTTTCATAACGGTGCCTTCTAGAGACTTAGAAGCAACTTCCTGGTTGGCCTTGACATGGCGACGAGGGTTGCAGACTCCTCACCCCCAAGAAGAGTCTCTGGATCGGAGTTTTTATGTCCCGTGGCATGCATCGTCATCGCAGCATCCGTCGCGCCAACCTCGCGGCGCACAAGATTTCGACCCGTAAGCGCAAGGCTCCCGCCAAGGCTTCGGCTCGCGTCCGTCGCGAAGCTCGCATCATCGCTAAGATAAAGGCGACTCCGGC
>JBILBP010000030.1:0-13921 GCA_044353645.1 Planctomycetota bacterium
GGATGGTCTGGGCGTGACTAGGAGCTGCCGCGAGGGCAATATCACGCGGAATCGGCGCTTGGAAGACTTTTTCTCCGAAGTGCTGACGCATATCGGCATCGACCTGACGGGCGATGGGGTGTTTGCCGTCAAACATGGTCAAAAGAATGCCGAGGAGTTCGATCGAGGCTCCGGCATCCTGACGCACGTCCTCGACGTAGGCCAACAGCTGTCCCAGACCTTCCATGGCAAAGTATTCGCACTGCAAGGGCAACAATAAATGGTCAGCCGCGAGTAGAGCATTGGTCGGCAGGAACGATAGATTGGGCGGACAATCGATAAAAATAAGCTCGAATTGCTCGCGCAGGGGATTCAACAGGGTACGCAGGGCGAAACGGCCCCCATCCTGCTTACCCAAACGACGTTCTTGATCGATCAAATCGGGACTCGCAGGAATGACCCAGAGCTGATCTTCGACGGTTGGGATGGGCAATTGGCCGGAAAAGATCGAGACCCCTTCCGCCTTGGGTGCGAGTACCGAACTGGCATTAGCCTGAGGATCGCAATCGATGACCAGAGTCTTCTTGCCAGCGAGCGCGCAGAAGGAGGCCAAGTTCACCACTGAGGTGGTTTTGCCAACGCCGCCTTTTTGATTCGATACCGCAATGATGTCGGCGCTCACGGACGGTTCCACGTGGAACTTATGCTTGGGCTGCTCATCCTCGCGTTTGGTTCCACGTGGAACCAACCAGCAGCGCAAGGCAATCTCGCATGGGCTACCATTGCATCACAGACGACGCAAAAGAGTGGTCGCCGTCAGGGTTAGCCCACTGGCGTCGATCTCGGCAACCGCGCACTGCATATCGCCAAGGCGCATTGGATGTGTTATTACTTCAATAGTAGCGCGGCCGGCATGGTCGGCCTGACCCTGATGGATGCTCAGTACGCTCGCGCCATGGCGTGACAAGGAGCCCGCGACACCCGCCAAGACACCGGGCTTGTCGGCCACCACAAACCGCGCGTAGGTCGCCGTCAGCTCGTCGACCTCAGGGACGAAGGTCACTACTGACCCTGTACGGAAAAACCGGAAAGCGCCCGCCGTCGCCTGATAACGGCCGCTGACGACGTCGACGACGTCCGCGAGCACGGCACTGGCGGTGGGCAAGGCACCCGCGCCAAGTCCGGTAAGCACGGTTGGTCCTGCCGAGCTCGACTCGATGGCAATGCCATTGGCGTTCTTGTTCACCGACGCGAGGGGATGATCGAGCGGCACGAGGGTCGGGGCGACACGCAGCTCGAGCCCGCTCGGACGCTGCCGGGCCACCGCCAGGAGCTTGATGCGCGCACCCATGGTACGAGCGCTGGCGATGTCTTGGGCGGTCAGTTGCTCGATGCCCTGGGTGCGGACCTCGGCCAGGGGGATACGACCATTGAAGGCGATGCGCGCCAGGATCGCCAGCTTGTGGGCGGTATCGGTGCCGTTGACGTCCAAGGCCGGATCAGCTTCGGCATAGCCCAGGCGCTGAGCCTCGGCGAGGGCTTCGCCGTAGCCCCAGCCTTCCTGTTCCATTTTGGTAAGAATGAAATTACAGGTGCCGTTGAGGATCGCGCTGATGGCAAGGATACGGTTGGCGACCAAGCCATCGCGCAAGGCCGCGATCACCGGGATGCCGCCGGCGACCGCCGCCTCGAAGGCGATGCCCACGCCATGGGCGGCGGCGAGAGCGAAGAGCTCGTCCCCGTGTTCGGCGATCAGGGCCTTGTTGGCGGTGACCACGTGCTTGCCGGCCTTGAGGCAGGCGGCGAGCAGGGTCTTCGCCTCGGTGGTACCACCCACCAGGTGCATGACGACCTTGATCTCGGGATCGTTGGTGATCGTGGTGATATCGGCGCTAACCCGAGCTTTACCGGCGACCTGCTCGCGGACGCGCTGCGGATTGCGAGTGACGATGGTGGTCAGATCGAGGTCGAAACCGCAGCGCTCGGCGAACAGGTCGCGGTCCCGGGCGAGAATGTCAACCACACCACCACCGACGGTACCCCAGCCGATAAGTCCGATCGCCGTGCGCTGCATGCTGACTCCAATGCCGTGCATGGTCGCGAGACCGTTGTTCATGCAACCCCGATGCCGGCCGCCTTACCGTCCTTAGCGGCCGTTGAGCACACCGAAAGGCACATGCACGGAGGGCGCCGCCGTCGCGCCGAGGTCGGCATTGGCGCGTTTGTCATCGAAGAAGAGATGCGGTCGGAACAAGCGAATGATGCGATCCTTCGGCAGATCACCGACGAAAAACGACTCGTCGACGGTGACACCCCAGGCCCGCAGGCTGGTCATCACCCGGCGATCCGCAGGCGCGCTGCGGGCGGTAATGATGGCTGTGCGAATGCGCGTGGTGGTACGCTGGACCTTGGCCAGGGCGACCAGGAAGGGGTGCAGCGGACCGGGCGTGAGCGCCTGATCGTGGTTGGCGGCCTCGAGCTCATGATAAGCTGCCAGACCGTGTTCTTTATAGTGTCGTTCACTGCCATCGTCGGCAAGTACGCCGTCGAAGTCGAAGGCGATGCGCAGCTCATGGCCCTCGTCGTCGGTAGCCGGTGAGGGGGTGACCACGCCCGCCGCCCAACCCCGGGCGATGGCGGCCTCGACGTCGTCGCGATTGGCGCTGAGAAAGAGGCTGGCGCCGAAGGCCTGCATGTACGGGTACGGCTCGCGGCCGCCGGTGAAGGCCAGGCGTCGGATCGGCAGGCGGTGATGATCGATGGCATGGCGCACACGCAGTCCGGTGTCGGGATCGTTGCGCGACAGCAGCACCACCTCTACCGCCTCACCGCCGGCCTCGAGCAGACGGCGCACGAAGGGCATCGCCACTCCCGCCGGCGGTGGATTACACTCATGTTCACGCTGATGCAGGCGATAGGCCTCGGCTCCCGAATCACGGAAGACCGCGTCGCTTTCGGTCAGGTCAAATAAAGCGCTCGAGGCCACGGCGATGACCAGATCAGGAACAGTGGACATAAGGGCAAACTACCGCTGCCCGTATTCAAACCAATCCTGATCGTGATGATCGCCGCCGATCAGTTTTGGTCTAGACCTCTGCGCTCACCGGCGCAGAGACATCGTCGTCCACGGGCCGCGATAATAGCGCCACGCCATCACCGCGGCGATGAGCCACAGGTAGGCAGCGAATGCCAGCCAACAGCCGGTGAGCGGATTCAGACCCCAGGCCTCCCAGGTGGCGGCTGGCACCCACCACGACAAGACAAGAGTCGGCGCCCCGAGGACGACGAACGAGGCGATGGTCAAAGCCATCAACGGCCAGCGCGTGTCGCCCGCGCCCTGCACCGCAAAACGGAAGACGATCTGCAAACCATCGGCGATGAACATCCCGGCGCAAATCCACATCAAGGGAAGCGAGAGGGTGATAATGCGCTCCCAGCGGGCGGCGCTGGCTAGGGCATCGGTGGGGTCGATGGCGATGTACGGCGACATCAGCAGCCGCGGAGCCAGCGTGAACAGCGCACTGGTGCAGATCAGGATCGCACACATCAGTAGCGCGCAGTTGCGCGTCACCAGACGGGCGATGTCGATGCGTCCGGCACCTAACGCCTGACCGACGCCGATAGTCACGCCCTGGCCGAAACCGATCAGCGGCACGATCGTCACCAGATACAGTGACAGCACGAGGTTGTTGGCGGCCAGAGCGTCGCTGCCGAGATGCGCGATCGCCGCCGTGAAGATCACGAAGGCGACCATCTCCAGGGCATCGGTGGCCCCACGCGGCACCGCCGAGCGCGCGAATAGCCACATCCGGACAACGCTGAGATTCCGTCGCCGCCATGTACCAAATTGGGCGCGGGTCGCTGGGCCGAAGAAATACGCCAGGGCTACGCCGCTGCCGATCATCGTCGCCAGCACCGTCGCCAAGCCGGCGCCATGGATGCCGAGAGCCGGCACGCCCGCTCCGCCGAAGATCAGCCAGCGATTGAGCACCACCGAGAGCACGCACACGCCACCGCTGATCGCCAAGACCAGCTTGGTCCGGCCCAGGCCGCCAAACCACGAGCTGATCCCGGCGAGGACCACGGCTGGCAGGGTTTCAGCCATGTACCAAGCGCCAAGGGTGGTCATGTCGGTGCGTACCGCCGGTTCGGTCTCGAAAATCGCGAAGATCACGTGGCGAAAAGGGATCAAAGCCAGCGATAACAAGCCCGCCGCTAAGCTCAGCCAGAGCATCGGCCAAGCCATGGCACCGGCCTCCTCAGGCTCCTGGGCGCCGGCGTGCTGGGCAGCGAAAGCCCCGACATAACCGGCGCTGGCGATGAAGAACGCCTGGATCATGTAGGTCATCATTCCCGCCGGCAAGCTCGCCGCCAAGGCATCCGGACTATACCACGACAGGAACAAGCGGTTGGTGAATTGCATCACCCAGCCCACGCCCATGCCCGCTGCCAAAGGCAAGGAGAGGGCGATAAATCCACGCATAGTCGCCAAACGGGCAATTTGAGGGGCAATTTCAGGGGCAATTTCAGGGGCAAGAAGAGGCGGGTTCATGGCTACCGAGGTAGGATAGCCGCTGACAGCGCAACGCTAGAAGCCTGTAGGAATGGATGTGCGCGGATGACGCGGGAGGAATCGCCCATCATTTCACCGCTATTTCCCATTCCGACTTCATTCGACTTTACGGAAGGTAAGCGTCCACTGCTCCAGCGTAGTTCAGATTCTTCCTTTTCAGATCTCGCAGATGAGAACCTGCCTGAGGTCGTGCACCTCCGACTTATGGCGCCGCCGCGCTGCCGCGCTGCCTAACAACAGGGAATTCCTACTGATCGAAACGCAACACGTTCGTCTCCAGACTGACGTAGCTGCGTTCCGGTAGAGGAAGACCGTCTTGTGGATAATGTGATAAAGGCGTAGTTTTAATGCCGTAGGGAACCTCTTGGTACTGTGTCAGAGGCCCTAAAACCACGTTATCGGTACGCCGACGATCACGCCGAGGGATGCGGCGATCATGCTCTGCGGCCCGCTCCCGCTGCAGATCATCCCGGGGAATTTGTTTACTAGCTAACGTCTGACCAGCGAGGTTTTCCTTCAAATCAGTAAGCTGAGCCCGATTCGTGGCGTCAGGATGCTCACGCAGGATGCGCTCTATGTCACCCGAAGCAGCATTATTAATATCGTTAACATTGACCTCTGAAATACTTTTGACGGTATCGTTAACTAATTGATTGGCAACGCCTTGAGGATTTATAGCCAAGTTGATCAAAGTCGCACAGCTACTTAACGCGATGACCATACCCGCACACAACAAGGTCCTACCGAAAGGGAGAAGGCTGAAAAGGCTGGGCATGGTGCCATTCCATGGGATTTCCCATACTTGTCAAAATGCCCCTGGCAGAGCTTTACCGGGGGGTGTCAAACCCACGTCAATTACCTGGAAAAGTCGGTGCGTAAAAGAGCCTTCTTAACCGCATTCGACGACTGCGGCAAGGTCTCCCAGGATATGCGGTCAAAAACTTCACCTTTTCGACCGAGTCAGCATGGACCCCGTCAAATATCTACTGAGGTTAAGAGCCTGTGTGTTCCGGCTTTACTAGGACTAATCCAAATTTGACAGGGTTGATGATGATGATCTATGACGTATTCATAGCTTATGTCCGCAACCAGCCTCCAGCTCCACGGTGACCGTGAGCACCTTCTCGCAGCCATTCTGGCCGCCGATGCCGTCGTCCCTTCGACGAGCAGCAAGCCTATCCTCACCAATCTGATGCTCGATGCCAAGGTCGCTCATCTGGAGATCAACGCCACCGATGGCCAGGTTGGTCTGCGTAGCATCGTGCGGCGAGTCGAGGTCACGGGGGTCGGTCAGGCGGTAGTCAACTCGCGTCAGTTGGCGATGATCCTGCGAGAATCCTCCTCGGCGTCGGCCACCCTCGCTCTCGAAGCCACCGGCGAACACAGCGTACTCGCGATCAAGCTCAGTGACGGCGATTATTCGGTGCCGGCCGTCGTCGGAGAGATCTTTCCACCGGTGTCGTTCTTCCCCACCGATGTCGTACCCTTCATTTTGCCGGCGAAACGTTTCGAAGATATGTTGCGGCGGACGACTTTCGCCATGGATAAGGAGCGGACCAGCCCGACCCTTAGCGGTCTGTCGCTGACCATGGGCAATGGAGAATTGGTCCTGGCTGCAACCGATGGCAAGGTGCTCTCGGAAACGGTCGAAAAAGGCGAGACCTTCCATCTTCCCAATGGCGAGTGTCTGGCGGTGGTCCTGCCCGCGGTCGCCGTTAACCATCTCGGACGGATCCTCTCGAGTGCGGCCGCTGCCCATGAAAAGGTTGAAATCGCTTTCGCCGGCAAGTTGGCCTTCTTGCGCATGGCGATCGCCGATGGCTTGTCTGTCGAGTTCACCACGCGGCTGGTCGATGGCACCTTTCCGGCGTATCGTGCGGCCTTGACCAACACCACCGGGCAAGTGGCGATCACCTTCCATACTGCGCAGTTGGCTTCAGCGGTGCGCCGTGTGGCGTTGATGACGCAACAGGCCTCACGGGCCATCGTCATGAGTCTGGATCGTGATCAGGCGGTGTTCAGCAACATGAACTATACCAACGGCAGTGCGCGGATTCCCGTCACCTGCCAGTACAGTGGTGCGCCGGCCAAATTCGGTCTCAACAGCCAGTACATGAGCGACATCCTCAAGGTCTACAGTGGCGAACACATCGGCATCGAAGTCAGCCGTGGCCTGATCATGCGTGAACCCGGGGTGACCTATCTGGTCATGCCGATCTCGTTACCGGTGTGATGCAGATCGCCATTCCCGCGGGAGTGCCGTGGGATGATGGGCGTTGGGCTTGTGCGCGCTTGCAGCAAGCGGGTTATGAAGCGTGGTTCGTCGGCGGCTGTGTCCGCGATCTCATTCTGCAGCGCCCGGTACACGATGTCGATATCGCCACTTCGGCCCACCCCCATGAGGTGCTTGCCTGCTTTCCCAAGGTGATCGAAGTCGGTCGTGCGTTTGGCGTAATCATCGCCGTTCATCCTTCGGGACGGCACCTGGAGATCGCCACTTTCCGCCACGATGGTGCTTATATCGACGGCCGACGGCCGACCTCGGTGGTCTTCTCGAGCGCACAGGAAGATGTGAAACGCCGCGATTTCACGATCAATGGCCTGTTACTGCATCCTTTTGAGGAAACCGTCGTCGATCATGTCGGCGGACTCGATGACCTGCATAACCGGCGTCTGCGGGTCATCGAAGGTCCGCAACGTCTACTTGAAGATCGCCTGAGAGTATTGCGTGGTCTGCGTTTTTCCGCGCACTTGGGTCTGACGCCCACCGCCGAGACCTGGGCGGCCCTGGTCAGCACTTCCCTGGATGGCTTGTCCCGTGAACGCATCTGGCAGGAAATCCATAAAGGTCTGGCCTCGCGTCCCGCGGCGTGGTGGCGAGTGGTATCGGCCAGCGGTCATGTGCGAGAGCTCATACCGGGCGTTTGCGATCATCAGCAGGACATCGCCCGGCACCTCGAAGGAGTCACCGCCGATGACGATCCCCTGGTATCCTTGGCGGTGATCCTGGCCCCTGCTGCCACTCCCGAATTATGGCTATGGCTGCAAAAGGAACCGTGTCCGCGTGAGCAGCAACGGCGTCTACGCGAGCTGTGCAGCGCGCGAGCAACCCTGCTCCACGGCTGTTCTTTGGCGGCCCGCCGCCGCCTGCTGCGGGGTCCCGACGCTGCCCTTCTGGTGCGCTTGCTGATCTGTCGCGGCGAAATACCGGAAGCCGCCACCTGGCTGGCGGACGAGCAGGCCTGCGGACCTCTGCCGCCTTTGCTTAGCGCTAGCGATCTGCTGGCAGCGGGAATTCCCGCCGGGCCGCGCATCGGCCAGTTGCTGGTGGCGATCACCGATTTGCAACTTAGCGGCACATTGAGTGAGCGTACCGCCGCCTTGGCTTGGGCATTACGCCAGCCGTAAAAGCCTACCCCAAGGCCACGGGAGATTCATCGCAGGGCACGATGGCGGTACGAATCACCATCAAATCTCTTGCCGGTCAGATGCCGCTCAGAAACCGCGCGCATTGACCCTTCTGGCGGGACATCTACGTTGCTTACCGCTTTTTCACACCGCAGACCCTGCACAGGAAGCACCCTCATGGCGAAAGCCCCCAAATACATCTATCACTTCGGCGGCGGCAAATCCGACGGCGACGCGTCGCTAAAGTCGTTGCTCGGCGGTAAGGGCGCCAATCTCGCTGAAATGAGCCGTCGCGGCTTCCTGGTGCCGGATGGCTTCACCATCACCACCGAAGTCTGCACGTATTATTACGACAACAAAAAGACCTACCCTAAGGGCCTCCTCGACGTCGAGATGAAGGCCGCCGTTGGCAAGCTCGAAAAAGCCACCGGCAAGAAGTTCGGTGACCACAAGAACCCGTTGCTCGTCTCGGTCAGGTCCGGAGCCCGCGACTCGATGCCGGGGATGATGGACACCATCCTCAACCTCGGGCTCAACGACAAGACCGTCGAAGCCCTGCGCGTGAAGACCACCAATGGCCGCTTCGCCTACGACAGCTACCGCCGCTTTGTGCAGATGTACGGCGACGTGGTGATGGGCGTGCAGAAGCGTAACGAGAATGAGGAAGACCCGTTCGAACAGGTCATCGAGCACGTCAAGGAGAAGGCCGGCAAGCACCACGACACCGACCTCAACGAAGACGACCTCAAGCAGATCATCGTCGGCTACCGCAAGCTCATCAAGGAGCGTACCGGCCGCGAATTCCCGCAAGATCCCTATGAGCAGCTCAAGGGCGCCATCGGCGCCGTGTTCGGTTCGTGGATGAACGACCGTGCCATCCTCTATCGCAACAAGTACCACATCCCCCACGAATGGGGTACGGCGGTCAACGTTCAGGCGATGGTCTTCGGCAACATGGGCGAGACCTCGGGCACCGGCGTGGCTTTCACCCGCAACCCCGCCAACGGCGTCAACGAATTCTACGGCGAGTACCTCGCCAATGCCCAGGGTGAAGACGTGGTCGCGGGCATCCGCACCCCGTTGAAGATCACCGATATGGCCACCGATCCGATCTTCGGCGACATCTTCAAGCAGCTGATGAAGGTCCGCACCAAGCTCGAAAAAGAATTCGGCGATGTCCAGGACTTCGAGTTCACCATCGAAGAGCAGAAGCTCTACATGCTGCAGACGCGCCACGGCAAGCGCACTGCCCAGGCCTACGTCAAGATCGCCCATGACATGGTCAAAGCCAAGCTCATGAGCCCCGAGCACGCCGTCGCCAGCGGCGACCCGCAGGCGCTCGACCAGCTGCTCGCGCCGATCTTCGACCTCGCCGACGAAAAGGCTGCCGAGAAGGATTGCTACCTGACCTCCGGCCTGCCGGCGGGTCCGGGTGCGGCTTCGGGCATCATCGCCCTGAGCGCCAAGAAGGCCGAAGAAGTCGCAGCTGCCGGCCAGAAGGCCGTGCTCTGCCGCATCGAGACCAGTCCTGAAGACCTGCGCGGCATGATCGCCGCCGAAGGCATCCTCACCGCTCGCGGTGGCGTGTCGTCGCACGCCGCCCTGGTCGCCCGTCAGATGGGCAAGGTCTGCGTCGCTGGTGCTGGTGAAGTCAGCATCAACTACGAGAAGGGTATCCTGACCTGCAATGGCATGACCCTGAAGGAAGGCGACTACATCGCCATCAACGGCACCACCGGCAAGGTCTATGGCCGCAACGTCAAGACCTCTGACAGCGAGCTGAAGCAGGTCCTCATCGCCAAGACCATGAAGCCCAAGGACAGCGAACTGTTCCAGGCCTACGACTTCGTCATGCAGCTCGCCGACAAGTACCGCACGTTGGGCATCCGCACCAACGCTGATCAGCCTGATCAGGCGATCAACGCCGTGGCCTTCGGCGCCGAAGGCATCGGCCTGTGCCGTACCGAGCACATGTTCTTCGAAGGTGATCGCATCGACTCCGTGCGCGAGATGATTCTCTTCAGCGACGACTACGCGAAGTTCAAGGGCGAGCTCGCCGAAGCCAAGGGCGACGAAGAAAAAGAACGCGCCCTGAAGAATCAGTACGCTCCGGCCATCGCGCACTTCACCGGCGCCCTGGCCAAGCTCCTGCCGATGCAGCAGAAGGATTTCGAAGGTCTCTTCGAAGCCATGGA
Source organism: Planctomycetota bacterium (assembly GCA_044353645.1). Lineage (GTDB taxonomy): Bacteria > Planctomycetota > UBA11346 > UBA11346 > UBA11346 > CAIUVD01. The sequence goes on from JBILBP010000030.1 coordinate 10,156, forward strand.
CGGTCGCCCGGTGACCATCCGTTACCTCGACCCGCCGCTGCACGAGTTCCTCCCCGTCGGCCACGACCAGATCGATGGTCTAGCCAAGAAGCTCGGTGTGCCCTTCCAGCGCATCGCCGATCTCGGCCACGCCCTGCACGAGTCGAATCCGATGCTCGGCCACCGCGGCTGCCGCCTCGGCATCGTCTACCCTGAGATCAGCGAGATGCAGTCGCGCGCGGTGTTCCGTGCCGCGATCGCCCTCACCAAGAAGGGCAAGAAGATCATTCCCGAGATCATGATCCCGCTGGTCGGCTACAACCAGGAGCTGAAGCATCAGCTCGACGTGGTGCATGCCGTCGCCAAGGAAGAAATGGCTGCTTCGGGCGTGAAGTTCAAGTACCTCGTCGGGACCATGATCGAGATCCCCCGCGGTGCCTTGACCGCCGACGAGATCGCCCACGAGGCGCAGTTCTTCTCGTTTGGCACCAACGACCTGACCCAGACCACCTTGGGCATGTCGCGCGACGACTCGGGCAAGTTCCTGCCGCACTACAACAAGATCGGCATCACCAAGGGCAACCCCTTCGCCACCCTCGACCAGGGCGGCGTCGGCAAGCTGATGCAGATCGCCATCGAAGGCGGCAAGAAGACTCGTCCCGACATCAAGCTCGGCATCTGCGGCGAACACGGTGGCGACCCCTCCACCATCGCGTTCTGCCATGACATCGGCTTGTCCTATGTCAGCTGCTCGCCGTTCCGCGTGCCGGTCGCGCGCCTGGCTGCCGCCCAGGCCGCCCTGCGCGCCGCCAAGAAGGCCGCCAAAGCCGCCACCAAAACCCCTGCCAAAGCCAAGACGGTGAAAATCGTCAAGGCCGCCGCCAAGGTGGTCAAGGCCAAGGTGGTCAAGGCCAAGGTGGTCAAGGCCAAGGCCAAGGTCGTGAAGGCGGTCGCCGCCAAGAAGGCCGCCCCCAAGAAGGCCCTCAAGGCCCTCAAGGCCCGCTGAAAGGCCGGCTGAGAGAGAACCGCACGCTGAGAAGATCGCATCGCCCCGCCGCTGGTCGGCAAAGCGATGCGGTCGAGTCGAAGCCCACAGCACCCCCGGTGGATTCCACCGGGGGTGCTGTCGTTGTCGTAGGCGCTCTTCCGCGGCCCGGGGGCGTATGCGCGGCGATCTGCAGGTCATCGCAAGCGCAGGCGGTCTCGGAGACCCCAACCATGCCAAGAAGTCTCACGGTCGGACAACCGGAAGATCCCCCATGTATCAGTAGGGCGCTGACCGGGCAGTGCAGGGACAACTCCGAACCACTACCACGTACGCAAGGGGAAGGCCAAGGCCGACCAGATCTTTGAGCGCGAACGTGCCGTGGCTTTGGCCGAGATTCACAAAGCAGGTCGCGATCGGGGGGATTCAGCTCCGCTACAAAGCGGTGACCCTGACCGCAGTCGGAGGGCTGGAAAGCCTCGACCACGTTCGCGGTTACGGAGCGCCTTCGTCCAGGCCGCGGCGCGGGCAGTACGCGGCCAGCGGACAGGTGTGGCAGCGCGGCTTGATGCGCTTGCAATGTTCGCGGCCGAGGCGGATGAATTGATGGCAACCCTGCACCCAGCGCCCCGGTGGCAGGCGCCGCATCAGCGCTTGTTCAGCAGCGAGGGGATGTTCGCGGGTGGTCCAGCCGAGGCGTAGGGCGATGCGCTGGACATGGCTGTCGGCGCCGACGGCGGGCACGCCGAAGGCATTGCCGGCGACCACGCTGGCGGTCTTGCGGCCGACCCCGGGCAGCTTGGCGAGCTCGTCGACGGTCGCGGGTACGCCGCCTCCGTGACGCATGAGCGCGCGGGCAGCTTCGACGATCGCCCGCGCCTTCTGGCGGAACAACGGCAGATGCCGGATCAGCGGTTCGAGTTCGCGGGCGTCGAGCTGGGCATAGGCATACACGCCGAGGAGGTGCTCGTTGAGCACCGCCATGGCCTTGTTCACCTGCACGTCGGAGGTCCGCGCCGAGAGGATCACCGCCACCAGCAATTGCCACGGATCCGCCGCTAGCAGTTCACAGGCCGCGGTCGGCCAGGTTTCGCTGAGGACGCGATCGACGTCTTTGGGATCGGCAGGCGGCTTTTTGCTCACGGGACGTAGTGGGCGACCCAGCCGTTGGCATCGGTGAACAGGCGGATGGCGGTGATTTGGCGATCGGCGCAGAGCACGAAGTGGTGTTTAAAGTCCTTGGGCACGGTGATGAAGTCACCGGGGTGCAGTTCGGCGTCGATGACCTCGCCGCTGGCGGGGAACAAGGTGAACACGCCGCGACCCTGGACGATGAAGCGCACTTCATCGTCGGTGTGGATGTGCTTCTTGTCGAACTTCGCCAGCATCATCTCGAGATTCGGGGTGTCGGGGTAGAGCGTGACCACGTCAGCGCTCTGATACCCGCATTGCGCCGAACGACGTTGGATGTCGGGAGCGAAAGCCGCGAGCACGGCCTTTTTTTCCTCGTCGTTGAGGGCGCGACTCGACAAGCCCGCGGGCATGCGCTCGGTACCCCAGCGCTCGTAGGTGACGCCAGCAGCAGCGAGGGTCGCCGCCACCGCCTGGGGATCGGAGACGAAGCGTTGTTCAGCGCGAAACCACAACGTGGCCATGAGGACCTCCTGAGGCATTGAATGAGTCGGCATCCTAGCACGCTTAGGCAGCGATCCAGCCCGTGACCAGCCTCACCGATTCTTTGCAGTTCCTGAAGGGCATCGGCGCGGCTCGGGCCGCTGCCCTGGCGGCGGCCGGCCTGCGCACGCCCTGGGATGTCTTGCATACTTTCCCGCGCTTGGTCGGCCTGCCGCCGGCGCTGTCCATGAGCGGCCCGCTGCCGCTGGGGCAGGCGGTGCGCGTGCGCGCGCAGCTGGTCAACGCCCGACCGCGCTTCGCCGGCGGTCGCGGCATGGCCCTGGAAGCGACCTTGCGCCGTGCCGACGGGCTGATCTTTACCGCGCGGTTTTTCCATGCCGGCTATCTGCGGCGGCTCTTTATCGCCGGCGAATGGTTCGTGTGGGAAGGCCGTAGCGATGCCAGCAAGCCCGGGCTGTTGCTGCATCCGACCTTTCAGCATCTCGCCGGCGGCGCGACGGCGGTCGTCGACGAGGAAACTATCTGTCGCGTCGCCTATCGCCTGCCCACGGGGGTCAGCGAGCGGACCTTCAGCGGCTTGATCACGCAGCTCTTGGTGCAGGCACTGCCGCAGTGCCGCGACCCGGCCGGATTCTGCGACGACGCCACCTGGCAGGCAGGCTTGCGGGCGGTGCATCAGCCCGCCGATGCCCGAGCCCATGAACAGGCGCGGCGCCTGCTGGCCGAGCGCGAGCTTCTGGCCCTGGCGTGGACGATGCGCGGGCGGCGCGCCGCCATCATCGGCGCCCCCGGGCGGGCCCTGCGCTGGGATGACGAGACCCAGACGCGGGCGTTGGCGCGGCTGCCTTTCGCACTGACCCCTGGACAACAGACGGCGCTCAGCGAGATCCGTAGCGATGTCCAGCAGCCGGCGCCGATGTACCGGCTGCTGCAAGGCGATGTCGGCAGCGGCAAGACCGCACTCGCGTTGCTCACCATCCTGGCGGCGATCGCCGAGCAGCGCCAAGCGGCCTTGCTGGCGCCGACCGCCGTCCTCGCCCAGCAGCATGCGCAGTTCATCACCCGCTGCCTGAGCGGCTCGCGCGTGCAGGTGGGATTGCTCACCGGCGGCACCGCTCCTGCTGAGCGCCTGCGTCTGCTCGCCGCAGTTGCCGCTGGCACCTGCCA
>JBILBP010000400.1:0-2613 GCA_044353645.1 Planctomycetota bacterium
CTGCAGGCGCCGGGTCGCACTTCAAAACGGCGATAGCCGCGCATCTGCGGCGTTGCCGGAGGCCTAGCATGGTGGGCCATGCGTCGGCCTCCGGCGCCTTGCATATGCGCGGCTCTCGCCGTTTTGAAGCAGAGGTGCTCTGTGGGCCATGCGTCGGCCTCCGGCGCCTTGCATATGCGCGGCTCTCGCCGTTTTGAAGCATCGGATTTTTTCGGCTGGCGCCCTTTCGAAGGCTGAGCTTGGCCTCGAAAAATGTTTAAGCCTTTTTTGTACGGCTCTCGCTGATTTGAAGCGGGGGTGCTTATGGGCTGAGCCTGGCTCCCGACATCGACGCGGATTTAGGATTTATGAATATTCGAGCGCATGCTTGGGATTGCCCAAAAGTTAGGTGAGAACGGTCATTTACCCATCTATTCGTGAATGTCATGGTCTTCGGTCAGCGCTCGATGGGCGGGGCTGTGGTGGGATTAAGCACTCGCAGAAGGGGGTGCACGGTGGTAGGTTACCGGTGTTGCATCGGTGTGCCTGTAAGCCCCTGTAAGCCCCCTGAGAGAGGTGATCATGAATACGTCCTCTGCCGTACATGCGGTTGTCCCTCCGGCCTTGCGGCATACGGCGATCCAGACCTGGGTCGCGGAGCTCGTCGCGCACCTCCAGCCGGATCAGGTGCATTGGGTCGAAGGCTCGGCGAGCGAACGCAGTGAGTTCGTCACCCAGGCCGTGGCTCTGGGTATCCTGCTGCCGCTCAATCAGGGCACCATGCCCGGCTGCTATTATCATCGTTCGCATCCCAGCGATGTCGCCCGCGTCGAGGACCGGACTTTCATCTGCACCAGCCATGAAGCCGATGCCGGGCCGACCAATCACTGGATCGAGCCGGCGACCATGCGCGCCCAGTTGCTGTCCCTGCTCGCTGGCAGCTATCGCGGTCGGACTCTCTATGTGATTCCCTACCTCATGGGGCCGGCGGGTTGCCCGCGGACCATGGTCGGCGTCGAAATCACCGACTCGCTCTACGTCGTGCTCTCGATGGGTATCATGACCCGCACCGGGCTGGTGGCGTTGCGTGAACTGGCGCAACAGGAAGCCGCCACCGGCCAGGCGGTGTTCAATCGCGGGCTGCACGCGACCCTCGACCTCGATCCGGAGAAACGCTACATCGCGCATTTCCCCGAGGACAACGCGATCATCAGCACCTCCTCCAATTACGGCGGCAATGTCCTGCTCGGCAAAAAATGCCTGGCCTTGCGCATCGGCAGCTGGCTCGGCCGCCAGCACGGCTGGCTGGCCGAGCACATGCTCATCATGAAGGTCGAGAGCCCGCGCGGGGAAGTGACCTTCGTTGCGGCGGCCTTCCCCAGTGCCTGCGGCAAGACCAATTTCGCGATGCTCATTCCGCCGGCGCAATACGCCGGTTGGAAGGTGACCACGGTCGGCGACGACATCGCCTGGATGTGGGTCGACGAGGCTGGCCAGTTGCGGGCGATGAATCCCGAGAACGGCTATTTCGGGGTCGCTCCCGGAACCAATTCCGCGACCAATCCCAATGCCATGACCACCATCAGCCATGACACGATGTACACCAACGTCGCGCTGACCAACGACGGCGGCGTGTGGTGGGAAGGCCACGATGCGCCGCCGCCGGCGTCGTGCCTCGACTGGAAGGGCCAGCCGTGGACGCCGCACAGCGGAAAGGAACTCGGGCAAAAAGCCGCGCATCCCAACAGCCGCTTCGCTTCGCCGATGACCAACAACCCGGCTCTCGCCCCCGAGGCCACCGATCCCGCCGGCGTGCCGATCAGCGCCCTGATCTTTGGTGGTCGCCGGGCGTCGACCTTCCCGCTGGTCTTCCAGGCCTTCAATTGGGCGCATGGCGTCTACCTCGGCGCGACCATGGGCAGCGAGATGACCGCGGCGGCGGCCGGCACCGTCGGCCAGGTGCGTCGCGATCCGATGGCCATGCTGCCGTTCTGCGGCTACCACATGGGTGATTATTTTGCGCACTGGCTGGCGGTCGGGCGCAAGCTCAAGCACCCACCGCGGATCTTCCATGTGAACTGGTTCCGCAAGGACGCCAACGGCCGCTTCCTGTGGCCGGGCTTCGGCGACAACATGCGCGTCCTGCAATGGGTCGTCGATCGCTGCCACGGCCACGCCGAAGGCGAAGAGACCGCGATCGGATGGATGCCGCCACTGGCGAGCATCAACCTTGAAGGTCTGACCGGTTACACCCAGGACCAACTCGCCGCTGCCCAAGCCATCATTCCTGCGGAATGGCATGCCGAGCTGACCTTGCAGAACGAGCTCTTCGACCGCCTTGGTGAGCGCATGCCCAAGGACCTGCTCTACGAGCGCGAACTGCTGCGCTCCCGCTTGGGAGATTGAGCCGCCATCTCTCAGTGTGCTGAAAAGCGCAGGTGTGGCCCAGCTGCAAGGCGCACGACGCGCCGGAATGGCAGGTCCATTTCAAGCGTCGTGCAACGCCTATCTCTCAGTGTGCTGAAAAGCGCAGGTGTGGCCCAGCTGCAAGGCGCACGACGCGCCGGAATGGCAGGTCCATTTCAAGCGTCGTGCAACGCCTATCTCTCAGTGTGCTGAAAAGCGCAGGTGTGG
>JBILBP010000256.1:0-4227 GCA_044353645.1 Planctomycetota bacterium
GACGAAGGTTTGATCGCCATCGATCGCGTCATGCCCGGCTTGCCGGCGGATCGTGGCGGCGTCGAAGATGGCGACGTGATCCTCGCCATCGACGGCGAAAAGACCGCCGGCCTGTCGCTCGATCAGGCGGTGAGACGCATCAAGGGGCCGAAAGGTACCAACGTCACCCTGACCCTCGAACGGCGCAGTGCCAACCGCACCCTCGATCTCGCCATCACCCGTGATCTGGTACAGGTCATCACCATGCGTTCGCATCGCCTGGGGGAGATCGGATACGTGCGCATGGACGAGTTCAACGCCAACACCGCCCGTGATCTCAAGGCTTCCATCGACGACCTCGTCAAGGGCGGGCCGCTGAGCGCCCTGGTCCTCGATCTGCGCTTCAACGGCGGCGGCCTGCTCGACCAGGCCAAGCTGGTCAGCGATCTGTTCCTCGGCCGCGGCCAAGAGATCGTACGTACCGTGACCATCGATGGCGAGCCCACGATCACCAAGAGCGACGGGCGCAAGGCCTACCAATTCCCCTTGGCGGTGCTGACCTCGGCCGGCAGCGCCTCAGCGGCGGAGATCCTCTCCGGCGCTCTGCAACGCAATGATCGCGCGGTGGTCTTCGGGACCACCTCCTTCGGCAAGGGCTCGGTGCAGACGATTCGTCCGCTGCGTGATGGCAGCCGCCTGAAGTTGACCATCCAGGAATACCAGCTGCCGGGTGGCGTGAGCATCCAGGACGTCGGGGTCGCCCCCGACGTGCACCTCGTGCGCCACAGCCTGAAGAAAGACGGCTCGCTCGATCGCCTACGTCCGTTCTCACGCGAACGTGAGGAAGACGACGAATTCGCCCTCGCCAATAGCAAAGCCTATGCCCACGACAGCGCCTATCACCTGGGATGGGTGGCGGCCTATCGCACCAAGGATGAGCTCAAGCAATCGGGCATCTCGGCCCGCGAATTCGCTCCCGATCAGGAGGCTATGCTGGTCCTCAAGCTGATGGCGGAAACAGTGAAGACTGCGGATTTCGCGAGCGAGGCCAGCACCACCCTGAAAAACGGCACGTTGCGCCAATTCCTCATCGAACGCCTCAAGACCCCAGTTAACGACGCGACGGTGCGCGAATCGCAGACCCTCGCCTCGACCCTCGCTAAGCAGACCAAGCCGATCATCTGGGGTGATGATGGCATCCCTGGCAAAGAGACGCTGAGCCTGGCCTATACCGGACCGAACGAGATCTCCGCCAGCCCGCTGGCGGCGACCACCAACACCGACGGCGAGGCCCCGGCCGAGCTGACCTTCACCGTCACCAATCGTGGCTCGACCCCGATCGGCCATCTCTACGGCAGCGTCCAGGCCGACAAATATAGCCCGCTGTGGGAGGATGAGCTGCTCTTCGGCGCAGTCGCACCCGGCCAGACCATCACCGGCACCCTGCCCTTCCACGTCCCGCCACGGGTCTTCTCCGGCGAAGAGCGATTCACTCTCAATCTGCGCAGCGACCTCACCGATGAGCCGCTGGCGAGCCTGCCGGTGATCATCGCTGTGCGCGCTCAACCGCGTCCGCATCTGTCGTTCACCTGGCAGATTGATGATCCGGCGGAATTGAAGCCCGGAATACCGGCGATCGTCACCGTCAACCTCACCAACGACGGTGCCGGCCCGCTATCGGCACCGATCGCTCGCGTGTTCAAATCCGATGATCCGTTCGTGCAGTTAGGGGATACCCGTTTCGATTACAACGGCAGTGGCGAGCAGGCGGCTGCGAAAGTCGAAAAAAGCGCTAAACGCCCCAACCTTGCGGCGGGTGAGAGCTGGTCGGTAAAAATTCCGGTGACCATCGCCCAGACCGTCAAGGGCCAGAACTTCACCGGCGATCACATCACTCTCCAGCTCTCCTGCCAAGAGACCTTCGGCGATGAGACCAGCCACATCGACAGCCGCTACCGCGCCGGCATCTTCGATACCATCACCATCCCGGTGAATGAAAAAATCAAGCCGCGCACGGTCCAGGCCCCGATGGTCACGCTCGGCAAACTCGAGCGCCTCAGCGGCAATGACGTCGCCCTGACAATCACCCTCACCGACGACAATCCGCAATTCATCACCGTCTTTCAGGACGATGACAAGGTCGACCTGCGCACGGTGGGCAAGGACAGCAGCTTCCGCTTTCCGCTGACCCTCAAACCCGGCATGAACAACGTCCGCGTGGTCGCCACCGACCAGGATGAAGTCGATCAGGTCCTCCCCATCCGCCTCTGGGGCGAGGGCCAGCCGATCGAAAAGCGCAAGGTGACCATCACCCCCACGGCGGAAATCTCGACGGTACCATAAGGCAGTCGTCATCGCCACAGGCCGGCCTATCGACCAGGTCGATAGGCCCTGATCAGGCTGCCTCTTGGGGCATGGATCTTGAACCTCAAAACGTACTTCTCTTCTCGTTGAAAAAGCGCAGTGACCAGGCATTTTAAATGGGCCACGATGCCTGATTTTATTGCCGTTACCGTAAATGAGATGTAACACCTCAGGTAGCCTTCCGATAATCCTTTGAAGACTTGGCTTTCGCCGTCATCAGCACCTTCGGCAACCACGGCTTCCCGGCCAGCGCCAGGGCGATGGCAGCGCACGGGTGCTGGCCCAATGGCGTTCAGTTTAGGAAAAGCTAGGTTCACCCAAAATGACATCTCGCACAGGTTCGGTCGCCCCTTCAGGGCTCGTGGAGAGTGGTGCAATGAGTCCCAGGGCGTTGCCCTGGGACTCATTGGATCGGGCCGTTGGCCCTGCGCGGAAATGCCCCTAACTGAACGCCATTGGGTGCTGGCCGGGAGGGAGGCCGTGGTTGCCGAAGGTGCCGATGACGACAAAAATCAAGCCTTCAAGGGATTATCGGAAGACCGCTTGAGCTGTTACTTCTGCTCATCATGAACAATATCACGACGACGATCAGGACGATTGCCACGCTGATGGTTGGCTTGTAGCCCCAAGATCGGCTGTGTGGCCATGTCGGAAGTGTACCAACCACCAAGAACAGGAAAAGTATCAAGACAAAAATTCCGAACATGGTCAACTCCACGAATTAATAAATTATGAAAATGATAGGAAATCATAGATAGGACGAGCTTAAATCTTCGACCATATGAGCACATATCCTGGTCAGTACTTCTAAGCATCGATCTAGACTAAGATCACTTATACTGTCTTTTCGGACCGGGAGCACCCCTGCCGAATACTGGCTTGAGTACAGCGGCCGGATCCTTCTTGAATTCTATCATACACATATCATTGCACATAGCCATGCGGTACGACTTAGCCTCCGCTCCATCGCCCATGATCATATTCATCATGGAACAATGGCTGATATCAATGGGCTTTCCATCCATGGGGCACACCGCGTTGACGACCGGCACCACCGTATCGGACTTTTCATTCAGCTCTGCTGCCCTAAGGTTGATATTCGTGAATAGCGCGGCGGTGAGCGCAAGGGAAGTAGATATATTGGATACGAACATGGCAGAGTGCTCCTGAATAAGAAACGCAGTAAGGACTGCGTGATTGAAAATCTGTGAGCTCGAAAGAATCCACTATTCATTAAAAGCCTAAGTCATGCCAACAATCAAGGTCACTTGATCCAGAATTACGAACCTGTCAGCAATGTCCCCACTGCCATTTGAAGGAACCGTGAATTGCAGTAATGCAATATGCACATCAGAAAAAAATTATGCAGATGAATGTTGGTAAATGATCACGGATTGAATACCATAGATCTTCTGACGCTAGGATCTTGCTCATCGGCGCGATTATCGGCGCGATCATCTCGCAGAGCGGCTTGGTCGCCTCGGCGATGCGCTGGGCAATCAGCTGTTCGACCTGCTCGACTGGAATCATCCGCCAACAGTACCATTGCGAACACGGCTTCGCATGGCTTAAGTCCGGCGCCGATATCAATCCTACGTTCATCGAGTCACCCCCAGCGCATTCCCGCCATGAGGCTTATCTCCTACGTTGGACTCATGACCTAGACTATCATCCAACGCAACGTCCCGGTCATACCTCGCCGCCAACGGCTCCGGACTTCCCTGCCATCGCAACACGCCATCACCAATCATCACCAATCATCACCAATCATCACCAATCATCACCAATCGTCACCAATCGTCTCCTCGTCGAGTTCTTTCCCAGGAGCCTATCTTTGACAGGCTCATAGGCAGCACTCCGGCAACGTTGCGCATGGACAGCAGC
>JBILBP010000257.1:0-4192 GCA_044353645.1 Planctomycetota bacterium
ATGCTTATCGACGATTGCGACGCCGCCGGCGTGGTTTTCGGCCCGCGTCTCGCGGCTCTCGCCCATCAGGCTTATGAGGAAGTCCTCGCCGCCGTCGGTATCGATCTCGCGGCGCTGGTGCGCGGCGTCGAACTAGCCCTGCCCTATGTGCATCTCGAGTGCGAATTTCGCGCCCCGTTGCGGCATGGTGATGAGATCGCCATCAACGTCATCGCCGGGCGCATCGGCAACAGCAGCTATACCGTGCACATCGACTTTCTGCGCGGTCAGGAATCTTGCGCTCGCGTCAGCCAGACGCACGTTGCCATCGCCTGCGCCACGCGCAGCAAGATCGATCTCCCTGCCGACCTCCGCCAAGCCCTCGCGGCTCTTACGGTGTGCCCCTCATGACCTACATCGTCTCGGTGACCATCCACGTCCAGCCCGAACAGCGCGCGGCGTTCATCGCCGCCAGCCGCGACAATGCCGAGCATTCCCGTCAAGAACCCGGCTGCCTGCAGTTCGATGTCGCCCAGCACAACGATGATCCCGACTGCTTCCATCTGTACGAGGCGTACCGCACGCCCGCCGATTTCGCCGTGCATCAGCAGAGCGCACACTACCTGCGCTGGCGCGAGGCGGTGAATCCGTGGATGGCGCAACCGCGCGTCGGCGTCAAGTGGACGCGGTTGTCGCCAGCATGATCCGCCTGTCCTTCCTGAATGGTGCCGCATGAACCTGACTTCCATCTCCTTCATCGGCGGCGGCAACATGGCGATGGCCATGATCAAGGGCCTGGTCGCGCTGCAGCCGCAGCCGCGATTGACCGTCTCCGGACCGAACGCGGACAAGCTCATGGTCTTTTCTGAGATGGGGGTCGCCACCACCACCGACAATGCCGCCGCCGTCGCCGCCAGCGACCTCATCGTGCTGGCGATCAAGCCGCAGAAGGCGGCGTTGGTGGTGCCGGATTTGGCGGCGGCCTGGAGCCCGCAGAAGATCCTCGTCTCGATCCTCGCCGGCACGACCACCGCCAAGCTCGCGAGCTGGTTGCCGCCCGGCGCGCGCATCGTTCGCGCCATGCCCAATACGCCGCTGGCGATCGGCCAGGGCATGGTCGGGGTGTGCGCTGGCGCCACCGCCACTGCCGCCGATGTGGCTCAGGCCGAAGCTCTGTTCACGCCCTGCGGAAAAGTCCTGCGTCTCGCAGATGAAAGCCGCATGGATGCGATCACCGCCGTCAGCGGTTCGGGACCGGCGTATGTCTTCGCCTTCGCCGAAGCCTTGATGAGCGGCGCCCAGGCCCTCGGTTTCACCGCCGATGAGGCGGCGCTGCTGGTCGGCCAGACCCTCGGCGGAGCGACCGCCTACCTGCAGCAGCAGGGCGTGGCCCAGGCGGCGACGCTGCGGCAGAAGGTCACCAGTCCCGGCGGCACCACCGCCGCCGCCCTGGCGGTGCTGACGGCGGGCGATCAGCTCGGCCTGATCACCCGCGCCCTGGCCGCCGCCGAGGCCCGGGGTCGCGAGCTGGGCAGGGGCTGAGGCCGGTGCGCGGGGACCTCAGCGCCGCGCGCGTGCGGGCAGACCAGTCCCTTTGAGGACCTGCTCAGCCAGGCTGGTGGTGCGCGCCAGTTTGTTGATCGACGGCAGGTCGCCACGGAGGACCCCGGCGCGGAAGGCCCGTGGTGAGCTGCCGTAGACGGTGCTGAAGACTTTCGAAAAGTGGAAGGGATTGGGGAAGCCGGTGCGGGTCGCGATGTCGTGGATCGGCAGGCTGGTGCGGGTGAGCAGCGTCACCGCCCGATCGAGGCGCACCTGGCGCAGGGCTTCGATCGGCGAGACCCCGAGCGTGGAATGGAAGAGGCGGTTGAGGTGGGTTTTGGAGACGTCCACGGCGCGCGCGAGGTCGCCGAGGGTGATCGGTTCGAGATCGCCATCCGCCCAGCGCTCCTGGACGTAGGCGAGGGCGCCTTCGATCAGCGGATGACCGACGTCATCGCGATCGTTGCCGGTGCCCATCAGGCCCGAGAGGTAGGCCACGAGGATCTGGCGCATGACGCCCTGGGCCTGCTCCTTGGCGACGGTGTCGTCGCGTCCGAGGAGCCAGCCCAGATGATGCAGCAAGGGGCGGAGGATGTCGTCGTCGGCCATCTGCCGCGAGAGCGGCCACGCCTGCGGCGGCGGCAGCTTCGCCCGGCGTTGGTGCAGATGGAAATGGAAATATCCATGACGGGTGGAGCGGCGGGGATCCCAGCGGAAGCTGTCGCGTTGCCCCGGTCGTGCCAGGAGCACCGTGCCGGGAGTGGCGGCAACGGTCTGGCCGTCGACTTCCCACTGCACGTTTCCGGCGGTGATCCACACGAATTCGAAGTCGTGGAGGACCCTTGGTCCGAAGGCCGAACCCGGCGGATACACCGCCATACCCGAGCCGGTGAAGGTAAAACGCAGCTGATCGGTGTTCGCGAACATGGGGCGTTCATGTTCTTTTTGGAAAGGTTCCTGCCAATCCCAAACATGCCATTCCCGATTTGCAGCGCTATGCTGGCGGCAACCGCATCCGGAGAAACCAGCCATGTCGATAGCGACCGCCCCATCCTCAACCCGCTCCTCGGCGCCTTCCGAGCCGTCCCGCACCGTGCCGCATGACGCCGCGCAGGCGGTCACCGATGATCAGGTGAAAGCCTTCGTCGAGCGCGGCTTCCACGTCGGCGAGAATCTCATTCCGGCGGCCGAGCTGGCGGAATTGAAAGCCGACATGCTCACGATCGCCCGCGGCGGTTATCCAAGCCCGACGCTGCGGCCGTTGCCGGCGGCGATGAGCGATGAAGCGGTGCTACAGAACATCCTCTGCATCCATCAACCTCATCATATCAGCCCGGTCATGCGGCGTTTCGCCGAGCATCCGGCGATCTGCGGCATCCTGTCGCGCATCACCGCGGCCCATCTCGCGCATTGGGATGGGGCGGTGAAATGCATGCAGACGATGCTCTTCGTGAAACCCCCCGGCAAGCAGGGGCAGGCCTGGCACCAGGATGAGCGCTACATCCCGACGCGTGATCGCAGCCTCATCGGGGCGTGGATCGCCATCGATGATGCGACCATCGGCAATGGCTGCCTGTGGGTGGTGCCCGGGTCGCACCGCCACGGCTATCTCTTCCCGACCCGGGATCACGGCCAGCCGGACGAGTACGATGCATCGGACATGGCGCACGGATTCGATGAACGGCAGGCGGTCGCGGTCGAGGTCAAGGCCGGCTCGGTGGTGTTCTTCAACGGCTACCTCCTCCACAAATCGCTGAGGAACCGCAGCCCGGTCTATCGCCGGGCGCTGGTCAGCCATTACATGAATGCCTGGTCGTTGCTGCCCTGGTTCGAGGTCGACACGCCGACGGGGAGGACCTCGGTCGGTCTGGCGGATGTGCGCAAGGTCTTCCCCGTCGCCGGCGTCGATCCCTATGCCTGGAAAGGCACGGAAGACACGGGTGATGAGGTCTATCTGCGGCATTACGCCCGGTCGGACAACCCCGCGGCCGGCGGCTGAGCAAGCCGCCGGCCGGCAACGTCTATTGCGCGCCTGCTTCGAACATTTCCACCGACTCCCACTCATCGAGGAAACGGTTGAGCAGCGGCGGGTAATCGTCGAGGCGCAGGCCGAGGCGGGCGAGGGCGCTATCCTCGAGACCCCAGATGAAGCGATCGGTGTCGGCGACATGGCCGCAGGCGCGGGCGAGCAGGCGCGCGAGGTGCACCACCGCCACCAGGTCGTGATGGGCATCGGCCTGCTTGGGGCGATCGTAGAAACGGATGCAGCTCAGCAGCAGCGGGTGCAGGTTCCAGCTGCGCGCCAGGAGGTAGCCGAGGTCGCCGGTGTCGGCGCCGAGTTCGCTGTGCAGCAGATGCGCCAGCGGACCTTCGCCTTTTTCCTGGCGGGCGAGGGCGCTGGCGTACTCGTTGGGGAAGCGCATTACGGCCAAGGCCGTACCGAGGTCGTGCATCAGTCCGGCAGCGTGGAGGGTCTCATCGTCGATGGCTGACAGCGGCGAGTTCTGGTGCCGAGCAGCTACCGTCCGGGCGATGATACGGGTAAAGATACCACAGGCATGACCGAGCTGCCAGCAGCCTTCAATGATGCGTTCGGCGGTGTTAGGAATGGGCACGAAACCGCGCGTCAGGCCGAGCACGCCACCGAGCCCCAGCGAACGTAGGGCTTCGG
>JBILBP010000258.1:0-4190 GCA_044353645.1 Planctomycetota bacterium
GCCGAGCGCAGCCAGCAGGACGCGATCGAATTCCTCAAGACCAAGCTCTCGAAATCGAAGACCAACATCGAATTCCTGCTTACCCTCGAGCCGGATAAGATGTCGGGATCCTGGTAAGCCGATAAACGACAACCCCCAGCCGGCCGGCTGGGGGTTGTCGTTGAGTAGCTTCGGCGACGTAGCGTTTAGAGGATCTTGTCGATGATGCCGTACGTGAGGGCGTCTTCGGCATCGAGCCAGTAGTCGCGATCGCAGTCTTCGGCGAGCTTCTCGAAGGGGTGGCCGGTGTTCTCAGCCAGCAACTGGAGCAGCATCTTCTTCATCTTGAGGATGCGGTTGGCGCTGATCTCGATGTCGGTGGCCTGACCACGGGCGCCGCCGAGGGGTTGGTGAAGGAGCACTTCGCCGTGCTTGAGGATGGCGCGCTCGCCCTTCTTGCAGCCGGAGAGGATCACCGCGCCCATACTCGCGGCCATGCCGACGACGACCGCATGGATGGGAGCGGTCGAACGACGGATGACGTCGTAGATCGCCATGCCGTCAACGATGCTGCCGCCAGGGCTGTTGATGTAGAGCGTGATCGGCTCGCTCGGGTCTTCGAGAGCCAGGGCCGTCAGCTGCTGGATGATGGAGTTCGATACCGAGGCATCGATCTCGCTGCCCAGCCACACGATGCGATCCATGTAGAGGCGTGAGGGAAGGTCGACCAGCCGGCCGTCGCGACCCTTGGGAGCCGTAATTTTGGGCGCTTTGTGGGAAACGGGCACGTCGTGATCCTCGTCGTCGTCGTTCATCATGGTGGAGTCATCCTGTACCCTCGGGAGGGCACTGTAAAGCCAGCGCCCGGCAGCTGGTTTGAAACCATTCAATCGTCGCGTCGGCCGCCGCCCAGAAGGCCCGCCTGCCACGCCCAGTAGAGCAGATTCAACAGCGAACCGGCGGCAGCGGCGAGGTAGGTCAGACCGGCGGCGTTGAGCACCCGGGCGACGGTGGCGTCCTCTTCACCGGCCCGCGTCACACCGAGCTTGACGAGCAACACTCGGGCCCGCGCCGAAGCGTTGAACTCGTTGAAGACGATGAAGATCGAGCAGGCGGTGGCGATGCCGAACAGCAACACGCCACTCAAGGCCACCCAATAGGCGGCACCGTGGTGGCCTTGCGCCACTTGGCTCGCGCTGCCCATGGCGATGCCACCCATGACCACGTAGGGTCCCAGCATCGAGCCGAAATTGGCGGGATAGACGAGGATGGTGCGCGCCCACATGGTCACATCGCCTTGGGCATGCTGCAAGGCGTGCCCGACTTCGTGCGCGGCCACGCCGGCCGCGGCGGCGGTCCGACCATGGTAGACGTCAGGGCTGAGATTGAGGGTCTTGGCGGAAGGGTTGTAATGATCGCTCAAGAAACCCTGATGCTCGTGAACCTCGACGTCGACGATGTCCTGATCGCGAAGGATCCGACGGGCCACTTCCGCGCCCGTAAGACCCGATTGGATGGGGACCTCGGCCCCACTGCGAAAGGCCGATTTGACGTAGAGCGAAGCCAGCAACGACATCAACCCACAGACGCCGAGGATGAGCCAGTAGATGGGGTCGAAAAGCATGGCAAAAATTCCTTATTTTTCGTTTCTAGCATAAAGTGGACCAATGAAAAGGCGAAAAAAGGCGAAAAAAGTCGAAAAAACATGACAGTTCCTGACCTCCTTTCCTGATGGACACCCCGGACTACTAACTACGATGGGTGCGATCCACCTGGAAGGAAACCATATGACCCGTTTGCGCTTCTCGCTCATCGCCCCGGCGCTCCTCGCCCTTGCTGCCTGGGGCACCGTGCCGATGGCCATTGCTGCCGAGGTCGCCCCCAAGCCAGCCCTGGTCGCTGGCGTCGATCCAAGCACGCCGGAATCGGCCATCCTGCTGCCGGCCCGCGTCCTCCGCGCCAATGATTTCCGCGGTGCCTACGATCTTTTACCGGCGGAAGAGAAAGCCAAGGTCACCAGCGACTGGAAAAAGGCCCAAGAACAGTCCAAAACCGGAGCCAAGCAGAAAGACCTCACTAAGCTCAACGAGCTGCTGAGCAAGCTGCTCTCGCCAACCGCCGTTGATGACCTGTACAAGGAGACGGAACCCAAGTTGGCGACCCTCAATCCGCAAGAAATCAGCCAAGCGCTGCAGATGGGCGCGGGCTTCCTGCCGATGATGCTGGGGCAGGCGAAACCCGGTGAGACTGCCGAACAGACCAAGAGCAAACAAGCACTCGCATCCATGCTCCAGGGCATTCTGACCGATGCCTCGAGTTGGGTCCTGACCGCCGGACTCAATGATCCGAAAAAGCTGCGTTCGGCGATTGAGAGTCTGGTGGTCGGCGCCAAGGCCCTCGGGGTGAAGAACGTCGATGAACTGCAAACCCTGCCATTTGACGAATTCATTGCTCGCCTAGGCCCGATCGTCAAGCAGGCCAAGACCGCCGCTGGCGTCTACGATATCGGCATCGATGCCTTCCTCGACGGCATCAAGGCCACCGCCGCTCCGGCCGCCGCCGGTGCCCCAGCCGCGGAACGGGCCTTGACGGTCTCCTTCGCGGCTTTCGGCAAGCCCTACACCTTCCCGGTGCTGGTGGTCCAGAAAGACGGCCGCTGGATCATCAGCCCCAAGAACGGCGAACAGTTCGCGGCCATGAAGCAGATGATGCCCGGCGGCATGCCCATGGACGATGCTGCTGCTGACGCTGGCGCAGAGAAGTAGACCTCCGTTTCTGCACCGAGGTGCAAGCGGTCGCCGGACTACCGGCGACCGCTTTTTTTTCATTCGCGAGCGGCCTTGGTCAGCTCGTCGATCAAGCCACTCACGGGCGCATCGGCGGGCAGTTCGCAGGATACCAGCAAATCGTTCTTCTCGAGGTCGAGAATGACCTTCTGCGGTTGCACGCGCAGGGCGCGGCGTGCACCGGTGAGCTTGTGCAGCGCGGCTTCTGGAACCTCGGCGGCTTCGAGTACCTCGTTTTCACGGGCGGCGGCGGTGAAGGCGGTCTCGGGCATGCCGCCGCCGAACAGCGGCCCGAGCACCGAGGCTTCCCAGGTGGCGATGCGCTTGTCCATGTGCAGCACATCATCAGCTCCGACCAGATCGACCTTGCCGCTGCGGGTGCTGACGAGGTCACCGGATAGGGATCCGCCCAACCAGCCATCGGCGATGCGTGCCGCGACCCAGCGATTGAACAGCCAAAATTGCACCGCTCGCAGGCAAGAGCCCGGCGACACCGGCTGATTGCTGCGCTGGACCTGCGCCGGCAGGCGTTCGCCCTTCAGGAGCAGACGTCCCCATTTGACCCACTGGGCATCCGGCCCGAGAAAATTCTCGGGAGCGTAGTTGGGAATGCCCATGACCCGCAGGTGATCGAGGATCGCTTTGGCCTTGAGGTAGCCGTCATCGAGGTTGGCGTCCTTGATCCGCGTCTTCCAGCGGATCCGTTCGACACAGGCGGCGGTGAACGGCTTGTGCGACTTGGTCAATTCCAGCACATGCATCTTGCCGTGGGCGCCAGCCCGACGTAGCGGCCCTTCATGCTCGACCGGTTCGACGGGAAGTGAGAACCATTGCGTGAAGCGCACCTGGCGATCGCGATTGCCGGCATCTGAGACGAGTTCGACGGGGACATTCACCGAACGCGCGATGGCCTCGCGCGCCTGCTGTGAACCAAGGCCATCTTTCTGCACCTTCAGCCAGAAATGCTCGCCGGTGCCGGCGGGTTTCTTGGCGAGGATCTCCTCCGCGGCGGCCTCGATGAGGCGGCCACCGGTACCGGGGAGATGGGCAGATGAGCGCAGGTGCATGGGGGACCTACCTTGGCTCGCCGGCTGTTATTGCCAGGGGCTTCGCTGGCTTTTTTTCTCAGGGGCTTCGCCCCTACGGCCTGTGGCCTACCCCCGGCCTTTGTCGGAGCTCGTTTTCAGCGTGGCGCTGAAAACGTGGCGGGATCGGCTGCGCCGATGGTATCCCGCCAACGCTCCTCGGCGGCCGCTTCGTCCGGTTGCGGTTTTTTATGGGTCGGCTGCGCCGATTGGATCCCGCCAACGCTCCTCGGCGGCCGCTTCGTCCGGTTGCGGTTTTTTATGGGTCGGCTGCGCCGATTGGATCCCGCCAACGCTCCTCGGCGGCCGCTTCGTCCGGTTGCGGTTTTTTATGGGTCGG
>JBILBP010000259.1:0-4169 GCA_044353645.1 Planctomycetota bacterium
CGCTGCGGAAGGGGGGTCCGCGGTTGCAAGCGGCGCGTGCCTCCCGGTACGAGGGCCTCGAGGATGGTATCGGCGCGGATCGGTTTGCGGATGTGGATCTCACCGGCGAGCGGTTCACGGCGGGGGCTCCCGGTGGCAGTGATGGACAGCGAGGTGAGGAGGATGCGCATCACGTTGGCGTCGGAGGCGGCCCAGCGATCGAGAGCCTCGGCGGCCAGCGGAACGAGGTCATCGATGAGGACCGCCAGCAGTCCGTGCAGGGAACTCGGAGGGTCCGTGGCGTGGTCGACGGTGAGCCCGGCGGCGGTCAGCATTTCGACCATGGCTTCGCGGCGCTCGGCATCGCTGTCGATCACCGCCACGACATGACCGGCGAGGCGGGTGATGGCGCGTTCGGAGGCGAGGCTCTCGTCACGCATCAGCGGCAATTCGCACCAGAAGACCGAGCCGCGCTCGGGTTCGCTGGTCACGCCCACCGCCCCCTTCATGAGTTCGATGAGGCGTTTGCTGATCGCCAGGCCCAGGCCGGTGCCGCCGTAGGTGCGCGTGGTGCCGGCATCGGCCTGCATGAACGGCTGGAAAAGCTGGGCCTGCTGGAGGATGTTCATGCCGATGCCGGTGTCACGGACCGCCAGGCGGATGCGCTCATCGGTGACCATGCTGACCTCGAGCACCACGCGCCCGCTGGGGGTGAACTTCAAGGCGTTGCCGACGAGGTTGAGCAGCACCTGGCGGATGCGGGCGGCATCGGCGACCACTCGCCGCGGCACTTCCGGACGATAGCGCAGGACGAAGGCGAGGTTCTTCTCGTCGGCCTTGGGAGCGAGGATGTCCATCACCGCTTCGCAGACCCGCCGCAGGTCGCAGGGCATGGGATCGATGTCCAGGCGGCCGGCCTCCATCTTCGAATAGTCGAGGACGTCGTTGATGATCTCCAGCAAGGCATCGCCAGAGGTGACGATGGCTTCGACATACTCGCGTTGTTCGCCCACGAGGTTGGTCTCGGCGAGGAGGTGGCTCATGCCGAGGATGCCGTTCATCGGCGTGCGCAGTTCATGGCTCATGGTCGCCAGGAAATCGCCTTTGACGCGCAGTGCGGTCTCGGCGCGTTCCTTAGCCTTCTCGAGGGCCCATTGCGCACGCGTGCGCTGCGCGAGCTCGACAGCCAGCTCGCGTCGGGCGCGGTCAAGCTCGGCCGCGGCCGTGGCCGCCTTGATGGTGCGATGATAGAGGAGCACGGACGACACGCTGCAGATGCCGCTATGCAGCAGGAGCAGGAGCAGGTGCATGCCGATGCGGCCGGGCTCGATGCTCGGGTGATACGCGGTCCACAGGACGGTGTCGGGATGGCGATGCCACTCGGCCAGTTCCAGCAGTATGATCACGGTCGTCGTCGCCGGCCAGATGCATTTCCAATCGCGATAGGCGATGAGGCTGGTCGCGGCCAGGAACCACAGTAGGTGCGGCTCATACGCGCCATCGGTCTGGAAATCGAGGACGCTGATCTGCCCGGCTAGGGCCAGGCCGGACGTATAGCAGGTAAGTAGCGAGCCGGGCTTCCATTTATGCAGGGCGTATACCGTCAAGGGCAGCAGGGTCGCGACCACCATCACCCACCACGAGGCGGGTTGCGGGGGGATCACGACTAAAGTCACGATCGCCAGGATGGCGAGCAAACCGAGGGTCAGGCGGTCGGTCTGCGCCCGCGCTTGGATCAGGACCTGCTCCGTGGAAATAGTCGACTGCGCCCAACGCACGATGGTGGTGGTACCGGCCTTGGGCTCCTGTCCCAGGGGTGTTGTGGAGGTCGGCGGCATCGCAACCTGAGCATACCTCGAAAATCAACGGGGTGCGCGAGCTGTTTCCATCGCTAGCATTCCCCGCCCATGCGTCAGCTCCGCGATCTCTATGCCTCCGATCATCGTGTGCGCGCCTGCAGCGAGGCCTTCGCTCAGCGTCGCAACCTAGTAGTCGGCGCCTGTCATGGCGGCTTGATCCCGGTTCTGATCGCCGCCTGGTCGGCCGACGGGGGCGTGCATCGTCCGCGCCTGGTGATTGCCGGTGATGCCAGCAGCATGTGCGACGACCTCGAAGAGCTGGGCGTCGCCGTAGCCCTGTTGCCGGAGCTGGATCGTTTCGCCGATGAGGCGAGCGACGAGTTGGGGCTCGACCGCGCCGGCCATACCCGGCGCATGGCCGCGCTCGAAGCCTATGCCAAAGGCGCGATCCTCGTCGCCAGCCCAGTGGCGGTCGAGCAGCCGGTGCCCGATCTCGCCGATGTCGTCGGCAAGAGCATCATCGTCAAGCCCGGCGAAGAGCATGACCTGCATGCCCTCGTCGATCGCCTGGTGGGCGTCGGCTACCAGGTGAAGTCGACGGTCGAGTGCCGTGGCGAACTGGCGGTGCGCGGCGGCATCATCGACGTCTTCCCGTGGATCGGCAACGATCCCTTCCGCATCGAATTCTTCGGCGACACGGTGGACTCGATCCGCCGCTTCGACGCCTTCACCCAGGAATCGATCGCCCAGGCCGCCGAGGCGATCCTCGCCAGCGCCAAGGGCGGTCTAGCGACCAAGAGCCTGTGGCAGCAGCTGCCCGACGAGCCCCTGGTGGTGGTCGGTGACCTGCCCTTGAGCGGCCGTCTGAAAAAGCCGCACGGGCGGCAAGAGATCCGCTTTGCGCGACAGCTCGAGGAAGGCGCCCTCGATGGTGCCTCGACCGGCGTCGAGCGTTTGCGCGGCGACCTGCGCCGCGGCCTCGGCGAGCTGGCGCGGATGCTCGCGGAGACCGCGCCCGGCCATCCCGGAGCACGTCCGTCGGCGCTGCTGTTCGCGCGCAATGACGAGGCCAAGCGCGAGATGGAGGCGCACTGCCGCGATGGCGAGGTCCGCGTCGAGGTCCATGTCGGGCGCCTGAGCGCCGGCTTCCGCGATCTCGAAGCCGGCCTGGTGGTGGTCCACGACTTCGAGCTGGCCGAACGCGAGCCGACCAAGCGCCGCGCCAATCGCGTCGCCGGCGGCAGTCCGCTGTCGTCCCTGAACGACCTCAAGCGTGGCGACCATGTCGTCCATCTGCGTCACGGCATCGGCATTTTCCGCGGCATGGCGACCTTGGAAAAGCGCGGCTTCCTTGAGGATTTCCTGCTCCTGGAGTTCGCCGGCGAGACCAAGCTCTACGTCCCGGTCGAGGCCATCGACCTGGTGCAGAAGTTCATCGGCGCCAGCGCCCGCGCCCCCGAGCTCTCGACCATCGGCGGCACCGCCTGGGCCAAGAAGCGCGCCAAGGCGGAAAAAGCCATCGAGGACATGTCTGGCGAACTGCTCGCCGCCCAGGCCGCGCGCATCGCCGCCGGCGGCATCACCTATCCCGAGGACACTCCCGAGGTGCGACGGTTCGCGACCACCTTCCCATATGAAGAGACCGAAGATCAGCTGTCGGCGGTGCGCGAGATCACCGCCGACATGGAGCGCCCGGTGGCCATGGATCGGCTGCTCTGCGGCGACGTCGGTTTCGGCAAGACCGAGGTTGCGATGCGCGCCGCGTTCAAGGCTGCCGATGCCGGTTTTCAGGTGGCGGTGCTGGCGCCGACGACGCTGCTCGCCGAGCAGCATCTCGAGAGCTTCACGGCGCGCTTCGCCGATTCGAGCATCGCCATCGCCGGTCTCAACCGCTTCCGCACCGCCAAGGAGCGCCGCGAGGTTCTCGCGCGCGTCGCCAGCGGCGAAGTCCGCATCCTCATCGGCACCCATGCGATCCTCACCGACGACCTGAAATTCTCTAATCTCGGCCTGTTGGTAGTCGACGAGGAGCATCGCTTCGGGGTCAAGCAGAAGGAGAAGCTGCGTACGTTGCGGGCCTCGCTTGAGGCACCTTCGGCGCCGCCGGCGGGAACCACGCCAGGAGCTGCATCGGGAGCCACGGAAATGCCGGCGCGGCGCGTGGCCTATGCCAAGCCGCCTGACGTCCTGACCCTCAGTGCCACGCCGATTCCGCGCACGCTGCATTTCTCGATGCTCGGCCTGCGCGACATCAGCGTTTTGGCAGAAGCGCCGGCGGCGCGCATGGCTGTGGAGACCCGCGTTGCGCCCTGGGATGAGCAGCTCATCGTCCATGCCTGTCGGCGCGAGCTCGATCGCCAGGGCCAGGTCTTCGTGGTCCACAACCAGGTC
>JBILBP010000031.1:0-13673 GCA_044353645.1 Planctomycetota bacterium
CCTCCGCCGGTATGACCCGGATCAGGTGCATGGGGTCACCGCCGACGCGGTTTCTCAGGCGCCGATGCGCCTCCCCCAGGTTTGTGAGGGAGGGACGTTGTCATGGCGTGGGGAAGGTAAATAGGAAAGGAAGGTACATGGGAAAGGAAGGATTTTAGGGCGGGCAGTAAGGAAGGATTTTAGGGCGGACAGTATGGATGCTCACAGCACGGAAAGGTGATTGCCGTCGGCAGACTCGTTCGCCACCCGCAGCCAACGCTCGGGGACGATATCCCGATCATCGTAATCGGCATGGACGAGCACGGGCGCCTGCCGCCGGCAGGCCAAGGCCAGACCGCAGGCGTACATGAACAACTGGTTGCCGAGCTCGCCGTAGATGCGGACGATTACCGGAGCAGAATTCATATGGCGGCGATCCGCTGATAGAGGTGACGATAGCGCTCGACCATCACCGTGAGCGTGAACTTCTCGGCGTTGAGTTTCGCCTGCGCACCCAGGCGCTGGCGAGCGGCGTCATCACCGATCAGGCGCATCAGCGCCGACGCCAGCGCCGCCGGGTCGCCCGGCGGCACGAGCAAACCGGTCTGTTCATCGGTGATCAGTTCGGGTATGCCGCCGGCAGTAGTCGCTACCACCGGCACCCCGGCGAACTGGGCTTCGATCAAGGTGCTGCCGAGGCCTTCTTCAACCGAGGCCAGGACTCCCAGATCGACCGTGGCCCACAAACGCGGCAGATCATCGCGCCAGCCGAGGAATTGGACGTGGTGCAGATCCGCGGCCTGTTGCCGCAAGCTCATTTCAAGCTCTCCGCGACCGGCCAGTAAGAGCGTCGCCGGCAATCCGGCAGCTTCGATCACGCGCCACGCCTCCAGCAGATGGCGGTGACCTTTGTGCTCGGTGAAGGCCGCCGAACACAACACCAGTATGCGCCCAGCCGGCAGCCCTGCGGAGTTCGCCGCCGCCGTCAGCGGATCGATGCCATCGTAGATCACCTCGATACGTTCGGCAGTCACACCACCACGGACCAGGACCGCTTTCACCGCCTGCGAGACGGCGACACAGATGCGCATACGCTGGCCATACTTCCAACGGCTCCGGAGGCTGGGGGCGAGCGCGAAATCGACGCGGCGGGTGACCACCAACGGACATCGCAGACCGGTGAGAGCGAGGCTCGTCAGATCATGGGCCCTTGCGGCGTGGGCGTGGAAGATGGTGCCGGGCGACGCCGCCAGACGACGCACCGCCCAGCACGTCGAGAGCGCTCCACCGACTACCTGGTGCGGCAGACCTTCGGCGGCCAAGCGCGCCGCCAGGGGTTGGTTGGCCCGGCACAGCACCAGCGAATCGACACCAGCGGCGATCAGACCGCGATGGAGCAAATACACCTGATTTTGACCACCTCGCCAGCCGCGCTCGGTATCGACGTGAATGATGCGCGGCCCGATCATTCTCGTACTGTCGAGCGATCCCCATAAACGAAAGCCCGGAACGCAGCAGATGAAAATTATTGCACTCGCTCATCGCCCTCAAATCATGTTTCATCGTATGAAATTCCTGCCGATGGGCTGCGCATGACGCACCGTGCTCCCATATCGGCGGTGCTCATCACCTTGAACGCTGAACGACATCTTTCGCAGGTGCTGAGCGCACTCGCTGGCTGCGCTGAGATTGTCATCCTCGATTCGGGATCGAGCGATGCGACGCAGGCGATCGCCAGGGACCACGGTGCGTTCTTCGCACAACGCACCTTCGATGGCTATGGTCCGCAAAAGCGCTCCGCCGTCGCCCTCGCCAAGCACGACTGGGTGCTGCTCATCGACGCCGATGAAACCGTCGATGCCGAGCTCGCCGCCGCCCTTGGCAGCGCTGATCTCCGCGATCCGCAGCGGGCGTATCGCATGCGCCGGCGCAATTTCGTCGGCAGCCAGGAAATCCGCCACGGCATCTTCGGCAACGAGTACGTGACGCGGCTGTTTAATCGCACGGTCGCCAACATTTCCGACGACGCCGTCCATGAAGCGGTACGCGGCGCGCCGCATCTCGCCACCGTGCCTGGCAGCATCCTGCACGCGAGCTTCAGTGATGGCGCCGACCTGTTCCTGCGCATGGCCAAGTACGCGCGCACCAAGGCTACCGTCTGCCGGGCCACCGGCCGCCGCGCCGCTGCGCCGCTCCTGGTCCTGCGTGCGGGATGGGCCTTCTTCCGTTGCTATGTCCTGAAGGGCGGTTTCCGCGACGGACGCCTAGGAGTGCTGGTGGCCTTGTCCGCAGCCTGCGACGCGGTGGTGGGATTGGCCATGGCCGCGTACGAGGAGCGGCAGAACAACGCCTCACCCCCCTAGCTGGCTTGTTCGGAGACGTGGTTGCGAACAGGACGGTTCGGGTCAATGCTTCAACAATCTCCGTTTGCCCCACAGACGAAGGCGCTTGCTCATGCTGGTACGCAGCGAGCGATTGTTTGTCCCACCAACCCCGTCGATCGTTGGTGCGGCGTGCGGCAGGCGCCAGCTCAGACCGGCGGCGAGGGCCGAGTGCGTGGCCTGGGCCAATACGTGTTCAAGGAATACTCCGCGACGGTCATCGCATGCGGCGCGCCGGGGGATGAGGTGTCGACGGAAGAACTCCGGAGTAGCAGCAAACCAGCGGCAATCGGCCATGGTCAGGTACTCCCGCAGATCACAGATGATGTCGGCTTCGCCGATCGCCGCCTGATCCGCCAACAAGGCGGCATTGCGCACGATGTAGCGCCCGGTCGCCTTGAGGATCATCGAGGCGTTAGACAGCAATGGGCTCACGCCCAGCGCATGTTCGATGATGCCAACCTCACCGAAGCCTTTGCCGAGAACCGGGTCGAAATCCTGTTGGAAGGAGTGGAACTCAACCGTGCGTCCCAGTCTTGCCGCCAGTTCCATCTGTGCCGCGAAGCTGCTCACCGAGGCGGCAGAGCTTTCGCAGAGGACGATATGAGCGCATGGCCCATGGATCAGCCAATGCTCAAGTGCCCGGCGATAGTCCTGCAAACGCGCGTGCGGATCGGCACGCATGGTATTGATGGTCTGTCCCGGCGCGATGGTAGCGGTCAGAAGCAACACGGGAGAGTTCATAGAGGCATGCTTGAACAGGCATAATGTATGCCATCGATTTCCGATCTCGCAGGCGTCACGATCGACGCCCTTACTCCAGAAAGACGCTCTCGCCCCCCCCGGCAGAAGAGCTTCTGATGTGTCTACCGCTTGTGATGCAGGCCGCGGACTGATCGTGTCAGTTTATGCGTCTTGATAGAACATTGCTCTTCTGCCGCGAAAACGCTCAGCTTGGCAACCGTCTCATGGTCTATGCCCATCTTCTGGCTACGGCTCGTGAACGCGGCTGGAACCTGGTCAATCCCACCTTCGAGCCGTATGCCGATTTTTTTGTCGGCACCTGCCCGCGGCCGCACGGACGCTCCCTGCTGGCGGTGCGCTGCGCGTGGCAGGCAGGGAAGGTGCTTGCCCCTCTGTCGCGTGGTCGCATCGCTCGCGCCCGCGCCCGGAATACGCGCATGGTCGACCTGGAAAGCGTCGTGCTGGCGGCCGAAGCCGGTCGCGCACGCTGGCTGCTACTGCAGGGCTTCCGTATCCGCTGTCCACAGTGGGTGGCGCGGCAGGCCCCCGGACTGCGCGCCTTCTTCACCCCGATCGACGTCCATCGCCAGCCCGCTGAGGCACTGATCGCCGCCCAGCGCCAACGTGCCGAGGTCGTCGTCGGCGTGCATATCCGTCAAGGAGATTATGCCCAGCATGTCGGCGGGCGGTACTTCTATACCATGTCGGAATACGCGGATCTGATGCGACGGATGCAGCAGATTATGGCACCGCGCACGGTGGCCTTCGTGATCTGCACGCATGTTCCGTTGCCGAGCAGCGTTTTTGCCGAGTTCACCTGGAAGCCGGGGCCGGGACACATGGTCGCCGACCTGCATGCCTTGTCGGAGTGCGATTACATCCTCGGCCCGCCGAGTTCGTTCAGTGCCTGGGCGGCATTCTATGGCGCGAAGCGCTTGCTGCGCGTCACCAGCGCCGAGCAGCGATTCATGCTCGCCGACTTCACCGAGGAACTCTTTCCCGAAACCCACGATTGAAGCCATGGTCGCACGGAAGTCGTTGCGTGTGCTTGCTGGCATCACCGCCCGTCGACGCTACGACTTTTCCCTGCACAGGAGCACCTCATGGCCAAAGCCCTCGTTTTCCCCGGTCAAGGCGCGCAGTACGTGGGCATGGCTACGTCCCTGGCTGCGCTCCATCCGCAAGCCAAGGCGCTGCTCGAGGAGGCCGATGCGGTGCTCGGCTTCGCCCTGTCGCAGGTCATCGCCGAAGGGCCCGAAGCCGAACTCACGCGCACTGATATCAGCCAACCGGCGATCCTCGTCGCCAGCCTGATGGCCTTGGCGGTGTTGAAAGCCAAGCTCGGCGACTCTTACGACAACTCTTACGGAAAAGCAGATGTGCAAGCGGTCGCCGGCCTCTCGCTGGGCGAGTACACTGCCCTGGTCGCGGCCGGCGCGCTGACCTTCGCCGACGCCGTCAAGCTCGTGCGCATCCGTGGCGAGGCCATGCAGGCCGCTGCTGAAGCCGTGCCCTCGGGAATGGTCGCGTTGATCGGGCCCGACGAGGCCACCGCGCAGAAGCTCTGCGACGCCGCCGGCGGCGGCGAGGTCCTGCAGGTCGCCAATCTCAATGCCACCGGTCAGGTGGTGATCTCGGGCGCCAAGAGCGCCTGCGAACGGGCCATCGCTCAGGCCAAGGATTTCGGCATCCGCCGCGCCGTCGCCCTGCCGGTGGCGGGGGCCTTCCATAGCGCGCTGATGGCACCGGCCGCCGAGCGCCTCAAGGCCGCCCTGGCGGCGACGCCGATCGCTGATCCCAAGATCCCGGTGTACACCAATGTCCACGCCGGCGCGGTGACGCGCGCCGCCGAGATCCCCGCGCTGCTGGTCAGCCAGCTGACCAATCCGGTGCGCTGGGCGCAGTCGGTGCAGAACATGCAGGCCGCCGGCATCAGCGAGTTCTGGGAGATCGGCCCCAACAAGCACCTCTCGGGCATGATCGCGCGCACGGTCCAGAACGTGGTCTGCAAGAACCTCGACAAGGCCGAGGATCTCGCGCAGTTCTAGCGCCTATCTAGCGCCTTTCTAGCGCCTTTCTAGCGCCTTGAGCGCGGCTGGCCGCCGGCAGCGACCACCGCCGAAGGTTCGGCGTGCATCTGCTCTACGACTTCGGTACTGACCTGGCCGCGTCCAATGCAGACCTGGTTGGTGACCACCGCCACCAGTGCCGCCAGGCTGCCGGGGATGAGTGCGAATTGCGCGGCCGACAGCACCGAGGCGCTACGATCAACATTGATCACCCCGTCACGGTCGAGCAGGACCACGCGCGTTGCCGTCAGCATCGGTGAGTCTTCAGACGTCGAGACGCTTGGCCACGGCCAAGGCAAAACGTTCGATGAAGTCGCGGCGGATGCTCACGTCGCTGCCCATGAGGGTCGCGAACATGCGCTCGGCTTCGATGGCGTCGGTCATCGTCACCTTATACATGGTGCGCCGCGCAGGATCCATGGTGGTCTCCCACAGCTGCTCGGGATTCATTTCGCCCAAGCCTTTGTAGCGCTGGATGTCGAGGCCGCGTTCGCCGAAGCGGCGCACCGCTGGCACGAGATCCTGCAGGGCGGTGAGCACGGCTTCCTCCTTGTCGTCGGAGAAGGTGAACGTCGCCACGCGTCCGGGATGATCGATGAGGAAGGCCGGATCGAAACCCGCATCGCGCAATTTCCCGAGGCTGCCTTCGATCTGCTGGCGCTCGGTGAACTCGACGATCTCGGGGAGGATCGGCGCCGGGGCATCGATGTCGCCGTCGAGCAGTTCGCTCGCCGGGACCTCGGCAACGGGCGCCTGCGCCCCGCGACCGAGCAGGACATCGAGTTCACCTTCGGTGGTGAGGAAGCGTTCTTCTTCGCCGATGCGTGCGCGGTACAGCGGCAGGACGCCGGCGGCGTTGCGCAGGCGCAGGTACTCTTCGAGGGTCAAGCCCTTGAGCGCCAAGACGCGTTCGTGCTCTTCGAATTCCGAGAGCAGCTCGACGAGGTGCGTGAGCGCGGCGCCGTCGACGGTGCGCTCAGCGCCGGAGGTGCGCTCGATGAGCTTGGCATGGCCGAGGCCGAGACGGATCTTCTCGGCGTTGAGGAGCTTTTCGTTGTAGACGTATTCGCTGCTCTTGCCGCGGGTGACCTTGTACAAGGGCGGGGCGGCGACGTAGATGTTGCCGTTCTCGATCAGCTTGACCATCTGCCGGAAGAAGAACGTCAGCAACAAGGTCCGGATGTGACTGCCGTCGACATCGGCGTCGGTCATGATCACGATCTTGCCGTAGCGCAGACCTTCGATGTTGAATTCATCGGTGATGCCGACGCCGATGGCCTGGATCAGGGCGCTGATTTCGGAATGCCCGAGAACCTTGTCGATGCGCGCCTTCTCGACGTTGATGATCTTGCCCTTCAGCGGCAATATAGCCTGGTAGCGGGCATCGCTGCCGCGTTTGGCCGAGCCACCGGCGGAATCGCCTTCGACCAGGAAGAGCTCGGTCTCTTCGACCTTGCGCGAGGTGCAGTCGCGGAGCTTGTCGGGCATGCCGGCGTTGCTCAGCAGCCCCTTGCGGTTCTTACGCGTCAGCTCGCGGGCCTTGCGCGCGGCTTCGCGGGCGTCCATCGCCGCGCAGGCCTTGAGGATCACCAAGCGCACGATCTTAGGGTTGGCTTCGCAATAGCTGCGCAGACGTTCGCCAAAGAGCTGCTGGACGATGCCCGCGATTTCGCCGTTGATCAGGCGGTCCTTGGTCTGATTCGAGAACTTCGGCTCGCGCATCTTGACGCTGACGATCGAGCACAGGCCTTCACGCAGGTCGTCGCCGGCAGGGACCTTGTCGCCCTTGAGCAGGCCGTTGGCCTTGGCGTAGACGTTCAGCTCGCGCGTCAGGGCGGTCTTGAAGCCTTCGAGATGGGCCCCGCCGTCGCGGTTGCGGATGTTGTTGGCGAAGCACAGACACTGCTCGTCGTAGCCGTCATTGTACTGCATCGCGACTTCGACTTCGGTGCCCTCGGGCGTCTCGCCGCGCAGGTGGATCACCGGATGCATGGCTTCCTTACCGGAATTCAGGTAGCGCACGAAGCCGGCGAGGCCGTCGGTATTGTAGAAGACTTCGCTTTTGCCTTCTTCGCGTTGATCGGCGAGGGTGATGCGCACGCCGTTGTTGAGGAAGGCCAGCTCGCGCACGCGGGCGGCGATGGTGGTGTAGTCGTGGATGAGGTTGGTGCCGAAGATCTCGGCATCGGGATGCCAGGTGATCTTGGTCCCGCGCTGGGTGGATTCGCCGACGATCTCCAGGCCACTGATCGCCCCGCCCTTGGAGAAGCGCATGCGATAGTGCTTTCCATCGCGATGGACCTCGGCAATCATCAGCGACGAGACCGCGTTGACGCACGAGACGCCGACACCATGCAGGCCGCCGGACTTCTGGTAGGCGCCTTCACCGGCGTTGTCGAACTTGCCGCCGGCATGGAGGATCGTCAGCACCACTTCGAGGGTGCTCTTGCCCGAGGACGGATGCGGGGCCACCGGGATGCCGCGACCGTTGTCCGATACCGACACCGAATTGTCGGGATAGAGGGTGATGTGGATGTCGGTGCAATAGCCGGCGAGGGCTTCGTCGATCGAGTTGTCGATGACCTCCCACACCAGCTGGTACAGACCCGAAGAGGCGGTGTCGCCGATGTACATCCCCGGGCGCTTGCGCACCGCTTCCATGCCTTCCAGAACCTGAATTTTATCGACTCCGTAATCACCACCAACCGGTACCGGCGCGGGGCTGTGCACGGGCGTATCGGAAGGATCGGAGGCGGCGGGCTGGACGTCACTGGACATGCGGAGGAATCCGTGGTGTAGCTGATCTCGCGAGCGTACCGTGCCACCCCTGCGAGCAAGAAGTCTCAGCGGTTATAGAAGGCTTCAGTTCAGCCTGGATTGGGGTGCTCGGAGGGCCTTCATGAGAGCCCCGAAAACAACACCGCCCGCCCCTCGATGAGGGCGGGCGGGGCAGCCATGGGCGGTTCGAGGAGCTGGCGACGAGCCAGGGGCCGGGGGCCGGGGGCCAGGGGCCAGGGGCCAGAGGCCAGGGGCCAGAGGCCAGGGGCCAGGGGCCAGGGGCCAGAGGCCAGGGGCCAGGGGCCAGAGGCCAGAGGCCAGGGGCCAGGGGCCAGAGGCCAGGGGCCAGGGGCCAGAGGCCAGAGGCCAGGGGCCAGGGGCCAGGGGCCAGAGGCCAGGGGCCAGGGGCCAGCGGCCAGCGGCCAGCGGACAGTGGGCAGCGACCAGCGGCCAGAAGCCGCCATCACCCACCCACGGGCACTGGCCCACTATTACTTCGCGGCGTCCTGCTTCTGCAGCGAGGCATCAATGGCCTTTTCAAGGCGGCTGACGGCCTCATCGGCCTTCAACTCGGCTTTGACCTGGGCCCGGTCGGCAGCCGCCTTGGACACCGTCTTGGCGATCTGGTTGGCGATTTCCGCCTGCTTCTTGGGATCGATGGCCATCCAGACATAGAGCGTGCCGTCGCTCTTGTCACGGTACATGTCAATGCGCTGGACGCCCGAGGCCGAGATGTTGGTGATGCTCTGGCTGACCGTGCGACGGACTTCATCGGCGCGTTCGGCACCGCCGGGCTCGCCGCCCTGGCTGTAGAAATTCTCGACCAAGCTCTTGACCTTGGTCTCGATCGATTGCGCGATCTTCACCCGGCCATCGTTTTCGGCGAAGGACATCTGCTGCGGCAGGCCGCCGATCGTCGAGCGCGCGGCACCGGCGGCAGACAGCGTGTATTTTTCGTCGTAGGTGGGATTCAGCACCCACTTCGGCAGATTCTGCAGGTCGCCCTGAGGTTGGATCACGCCCGGGGCGTTGGCCTCGGGACGCTGGTTGTCGGTACCGCAGCCGGCAACCACGAGCACGGCAGCAACGGCACTAAGGGACAAGACGGAAGCGCGAACGATCGACATGCGGGGTCTCCTGGGGGCGCGACTATGTCCGATCGCCCCGGCACGCAAAGGAGCGACTTGTCAGTGGTTCGCAGTTCCCCTGGGGGCGTGGGCGACCCGCCCGCGTTCGAGATCTCCTGAATCGCGGGCGAGTCGCCCACGCCCCCCAGGCTCCTAGTCGCTCAATAGGACGACAGGGACTGATCGATTTCGTCAGCCCAGGCGAGGATCCCGCCCTCGAGATTGACGACATTGGTGAAACCGTGTTTTTTCAGGGTTTCCAAAGCCTTCATCGAGCGCCGGCCGGACTTGCACTGGCTGACGATGAGCTTGTCCTTCCACGGCGCCAGTTCATCAAGGCGCTGGGCGATCTGGCCCAGGGGGATGTTGACGTTGCCGTCGATCTGGCAGATGCCGAGCTCGAACGGCTCGCGGCAATCGAGCAACAGGTGCTCGGTGCCGGCCTCGCGCAGGGCGCTGTATTCGCTGACGCTCATTTCGCGCACGACTTCCTCGGCACCCTCGCCGCGCTTGAGTCCGCAAAACTGCTCGTAGTCGATGAGCTTGGTGATGCTTGGCGTCGCCGAACACAGCGGACAGCTGGGGTCTTTGCGCAGCTTGAGCTCGCGAATGGTCATGTTGAGGGCGTCGTAGCGCAGAAAGCGCCCGACCAGGGTCCGGCCGATGCCGGTGATGACCTTGATCGCCTCGGTGGCCTGGATCATCGCGATCATGCCCGGCAGGACGCCGAGCACGCCGCCTTCGCTGCACGACGGGACTTCGCCCGGCGGCGGCGGTTCGGGGTACAGGCAGCGGTAGCAGGGACCCTTCTTGGCGTCGAAAACCGTGGCCTGGCCTTCGAAGCGGTAGATCGAGCCGTAGATGTTGACCTTGCCGAGCATCACGCAGGCGTCATTGACCAGGTAGCGCGTCGGGAAGTTGTCAGTGCCGTCGATGACGATGTCGTATTTGGCGACGATCTGCAGGGCATTGGCGGAGGTGATGCCTTCTTCGTAGATCTCGACCTGAACCCCGGGATTGAGCTCGGTGATCGCGCGCTTGGCGCTCTGCGCCTTGCTCGTGCCGACGTCCTGGGTGCGGTGCATGATCTGCCGCTGGAGATTCGAGACATCGACGACATCGAAGTCCATGACCCCGATGCGACCGACGCCGGCCGCTGCCAGGTACATGGCCAAGGGCGAACCCAGACCACCGGCGCCGATCAGGAGGATCGATGCTTTCAGCAGTTTTTCCTGACCCTCGACGCCGAACTCGGGCAGGGTCAGATGACGGGCATAACGCAGGTATTGGTCAGACGTCAGGGACATGGCGAACTCCGCACCGCCCGGTCGGCATGACCGGAGGGCGGAGGAGTATGCACGGTAGATGCCAAGGGGAAGTTCCGGCCGCGGAGTGCCCAGGGGGATAGCTCCCACTTAGACCGGCGTGACGCCCTTTTTAAGGATGATGTTACCGTACTTGGCCAGCTCACCGGTCATGACCACGGCGAAGGCGCTCCTGGCGCGCTCGTAAAAGGCGAAGCGCTCGATGCGCGTCACCGGTTGATGGTCGGGGGCATGGCGCTTGATCGGCACCAGATAGTCGCGTTCGACCTGCGGATCGAGGCTGTCGCCGGCAACGGCAGCCATCATGCCCAGGTGATCCTTGGCGTACTGATCGAGGACGAACAGCGGCAGGATCGCATCCAAGAGCACCGGGATGCGCAGGCCGTCGGCGCGCAGGACCCGCGCATTGAAAGTTTCACCGGGGAAATGCGCATCGGCGAGGACGAGCTCATCGCCATGCCCCATGCGGCAGAGCACCGCCAGGAGTTCAGGGGACAGGACGGGCGAGATGCCTTTGAGCATGATGATTCCTCGACCTTCCTATGTAGCAGAGCATACACCCGCATCTAGCTGAAAGCTGCTGGCTGACCCATTGCCGCCGCGACGAGGAGCGGACGATGGCAATCATGCTTCTACCCACGCTCCGCCTCGTCTTCTTCCTAGCTCTCGCGATGGTCACCGTGGTGACCGTCTCTTCGTGCGCCAATCGCACCACCGATCGCTGGCAGCCGGAGCGCAAAGGCACGACCTTCGCCGTGGTCTTCGTGCCGGTCGAAACCGCGGCCATCGACGCGCTCTATCCCGAGGCTTCGCAGCAGTTCGCCTTCGACCTCGCCAACCGCGTCAATTTTCTCGGCCGCGATGCCCGCGGCTGGGTCGCCGCCGAAGCTCCCCGCGCCACCTCCGAGCCGGTGGTGATCCCCGGTGCCGACTGGACGGTGAGCACCCGCCTGCTCAGCGTCGATCTCGGACCGAGCCCGTTCGGCCAGCAGTGGGTGGCGAAGGTCGAGATGCGTGTTACCGATTCCTCGGGGCGTGAAGTCTTCCGCAAGAACACCCATGGCACGAGGGTCGACGAGGTCTCGCCGAAGCTGATGTCGCCGGCCTCGAAACCGCAATCGCAGGCAGCCTGGACGGCTTGCGGCGAAGCCGTCTCGGCACTCATCCAACACCTCAAGCTACGCAACGAGATGCCGCTACCGGCGGTCGTACCTGCCGTGCCCGCAGTGACAGAAGTGGTCAAGGTGCAGCTGACCATCGCCAGCACACCCGACCATGCCGACGTGCTCATCGACGGCACATTCCGGGGTACGACGCCACTGGCCGTGACCCTGCCCGCGCTGCCGGTGGAAATCCGCATCGAACGCCAAGGACGCCAGCCGTGGATCCGCACGCTGACCCCGGCAATCGGCATGCAGCTGGCACCAGCCCTGGAAGAACTCACGCCCGCACCAGCACCAGAACCGGCACCTGTCCCGGTACCTGTCCCGGTACCTGTCCCGGCTCCGCCCGTGAGCCCATGAAGCTCGCCATCCTCTGCTATCCGACCTATGGCGGGTCAGGGGTCGTCGCCACCGAGCTCGCGATCCACCTCGCCGAGCGTGGCCACGAAGTCCATGTGGTCTCCTCCGAACAGCCTTTCCGCCTCGACAAACCGCGGCGAAATCTGCTCTTCCACGCCGTCGGGCAGAGTGAGTACCCGCTCTTCCGCCATCCGCATTACACCCTCAACACCGCCAACAAGCTGATCTCGCTGGTCGAGGATTTCGGCGTCGAGTTGATCCACTCGCACTACGCGATTCCGCACGCGGCGGCGGCATGGCAGGCGCAGACGGTGCTGCGCGATTGCTCGCGACCGACCGGCAAGGGCTACACCGATGTGAAGATGGCCTGTACCCTGCATGGGACCGACATCACCCTCATCGGTCGTGAACGCAGCTACTACGAAATGACGCGCTTCTCGATCAATCGCCAGAACCTGCTCACCACCCCCAGCCGCTGGCTGGCGGAAGAGACCGAGAAGCATTTCCACATCGCCCCGGGACGGATCCTGGCGATTCCCAACTTCGTCGACATCGAACGCTTCAAGCCCGATGCCCAGCAACCGTGGCGCGAAAGCCTGGCCGCCGCCGACGCCCGGGTGATCACCCATGTCTCCAATTTCCGCCCGGTGAAACGCATCGAGGAAGTGGTCCGCGCCTTCAGCGTCATCCGCAAGCGCATGAAGGCCTCCTTGGTTCTGGTGGGCGAAGGGCCCGACCTGCCCAAGGCCGAGCACCTCGCCCGCGAGCTCGGCATCCGCGATGACCTGCGCCTGCTCGGCAATCAGCGTCCCGAACCCATCCTGCAAGCCTCCGACCTCTTCCTGTTGCCCTCGGTTGCCGAATCCTTCGGCCTGGCGGCGCTCGAAGCCATGGCCTGCGGCTGCCCGGTGCTCGGCTACCGTGCCGGCGGTCTGCCAGAGGTCGTCATCGACGGGGTCACCGGCCTGCTCTGCGATGTCGGCAAGGACATCTGCCTAGGTACCAAAGGCGCCGATCTGCTCGAGGACGCCCCACGCCTGGCAACGATGCGCCTCGCCGCCCGCGCCCAGGCCGAGCGCTTCGCCCCGGCGGCGATTGTCGACACGTATGAACAGGCGCTGTTGCGAACCCTCGGCAAATAAGCTTTTAGTTACGACTGTAATAGGTCGCTCCGCTAGGCGGTAGACGCGGCTCAAGTGTGCGCTTTCGCTGCCGATACTACGGGTCTCTCAGGGCTTGGGCACGGCGTTGGCGTGGCGGGCTCCGTTGAGGAGACCCGCGTTCACTTCCGCGACAGCCGTATGAGCGATCAACCCATGACTCAAGAGGAGATCGACGCCATGCTCGCCGGGCTATCCGGTGAACCTGCGGCGGCGTCGAAATCCGCGGCTCGGGCCACGCCACTAGCCACGCCACCAGCAACGCCAGCAGCCAAGCCCCCGCCTCCGGCAGCGCCTCCGGCGCCCTTGATGGTCGATCAGGATGAGCTGGACAACTTGCTGGCGAACCTCGCCGGCGAGGGCAGCGAGGTCGAGCCCGCGGTCACGGTCGACGCCGCCCCCAGCGGCCCCTTGGGACAAAACGATATCGACGCGATCCTCGCCGGACTCGCAGCTCCGACGGCTCCAGCGGCTCCAGCGGCTCCAGCGATTAAGCCCAAGCCGCCCACCAGCGGCCCGTTGGGACAGGACGACATCGATGCGATGCTCGCCGGGCTGGAAGCTCCGGCGGCTCCGGCAGTTCAGCC
>JBILBP010000260.1:0-4149 GCA_044353645.1 Planctomycetota bacterium
CACACCATCCTGCTCACTCGCGCCCTCGGCCTGGTCGAGGGCCTGATCGGGGAGCTGGTGCCCGAGGAGGGCCTGCTGACCCTCGCCCGCCCGCGCTTGACGCGCTTAGCGAATGTCCGCAGCCGCCTGCGCGACCTCTTCAACGATGCCCGCGAACGCCTCAAGCGTTTTTACGCTTTGCCTGAGCGCATCGAACGCCTGCTCAGCGCGCCACGTAGCGGACCCGATTTCACGCCGCTGCTGACGGCGCTGGTGCTGATCGCGGCCATGCAGGCGCCCGAGCCGTGGCGACCATGGGCGGTGGGCTTCGCGGGCGGGGCTTTGCTGCTGAGCGTGATGAAGAGACGGTAGGACCAAGCGCCACGGATGGCGAGGTAGGGGTGATGGCCTTGCCTATCTCGCCGCGCCTATCTCGCCGCCTTACCCCAGGGACACGACCGGCACCCCCGTTCGCAGCAAAAACCCTTCGCCAGACAATAGTCCCTTCCCGGATCGCCAGCATCGCCGCTGCCCTGGATTCCGGCCTCGACCCGGGCGCGGGCGTTGAGGATCTCCGCGCGTGTCGGCTGCGGCTTTCCCCAGAGACGCTTGATCGCGCTTTTCAGCACCTGCTTGGCTTCGTAGGGTTTCATGGATCGAGAATGCGCGCAAGATGGCCATCGGCCTCGCTGAGGATGGTGCGCGCGCCATCGGCGTCGACCGACTTGCGGCGCATGACCACCGCCACCTTGACCTGTCCGTCGGCGGCATCGAGAAGATCCAGCGCTTCGTCGCGGTTAGCATCAGTGAGAGTACTGATGATGCGCGCCGCACGGTCACGCAGCTTCACATTCGAGGCGCGCACATCGACCATGAGATTGCCATAGACCTTGCCGAGGCGCACCATCAAGGCGGTGCTGATGGTGTTCAGCGCCAGCTTGGTAGCGGTGCCCGCCTTGAGGCGTGTCGAACCGGTAACGATTTCCGGACCGGTGGACAGGACGATAAGGTGATCGCAGCCGTGGGGACAGGCGAGCGGTGCGCAGGACAGCATCCCGGTGTGCGGAGGGTGCGGCAGTTCCTTGGCCCAGGCCAAAGCGCCCTGGACATATGGCGTAGTGCCGCCAGCGGCGATGCCGAGCACGGTATCATCCGCATTCAATTTCAGCGCCAGAAGTTCGGGGATGGCGCCGTGCGGCTCATCCTCCTTGCCTTCCGAGGAGCGACGCAGCGAACCATCGCCACCGGCAATCAGGCCGATGATGCGCTCGGGGGGCATTTGGAAGGTTGGCGGAATCTCGCTGGCATCGAGTACCGCCAGCCGTCCGCTGGTGCCGGCGCCGAGGTAGATCAGCCGCCCCCCGCGCAGGAAGCCGGGCTCGATGGCGGCGATGAAGGCGGACAGTGCCGGGGCGGCGTGCTCGAGTGCGGCCAGCACTGCGTGATTCTCGCGATTGAACAGGGCCACGATGCCGGCCGCATCCAGCCGATGCAGCCCGGCAGCATGGGGATTCTGCTGTTCGGTGAGAATGTGCGCGCGATCGGGAATAGTGCTCATCGCCAAGCATCATGCCCGACTACCTCAGCGGAACAAACTCAAGGCCTCGGTGAGCATCTGATCACCGGTTTGGAAGGCCTTGCTGTTGGCCTGGAAGCCGCGTTGGGCGCTGATGAGATTGGTGAATTGGCCGGTCATATCGACGTTTGAACCTTCGAGGGCCCCGGCGGTGATGAAATTCGTCGCCGCCGTACCTGCCGCCAGCAGTGTCGGATCACCGGAACTCGCAGTCGGGCTCCATAGATTTTGACCATCGGACAAGAGTCCGGCGTTGTTGGCGAACACCGAGATGCCGATCTGATGTTCAGGTGTCGACATCGCCATAGTCTTATTGTTGCTGTAATTTCCGACCAGGATCCCGTATTCGTTGAAGGCCATGCTTTCCAGGAGGCCCGAGGTCGCGCCGGTGGTATCGGTCGAGTCGATCACGGCATCGGCCTGGAAGCCGCGCAGGGCGCTGGTGTCGAAGTTGATCGTCGAGGCTCCGCCTACCGTCCACGTCGTCTGCAGGCTGCCGGTGGGGGCCGTCAACTGCGTCCCGTCGGCAGCGAAGGTCAGACCGCGCAGCGCATCCTGACCGGGGACCAGGGCGCCGCCGATGGGGACATCCGCAATCAGGTCCCATTGCCGCTGATGATCGGTGGGCAGGCCCGTGCCGGTGGTCACCGTCGAAGTGTTGAACCACCGGCCATTGACGGTGTGCTGCGTGCCCTCGCCGGTGAACAGCGACATGGAGGTCTCCACCGAATCAGGAGTGAATCGTGCCCGGCTCCAGGCGAAGGTATCGCCGGCGGCTCCATACTGCCAGGTGTTAGCCTCGGCCAGCGAGGCCGGCAAGGGTGCGCTCAAGGTTGGTGGCGGCTGCTCGCCCAGGAACAGACTCATCTGCGCTCCGTGGACATTGCCGGTGACCATGATCCGACCGCTATCGAGGGTCGCAGTCGCGATCTGTTCGGTGCCCAGCCCCTGGGGACGGACGAAGGCGGCATTCATCGCCGATATCAGCTGCTTTACGGTCGCATTCGCGGGCAGATTCAGCTGCCCGGAAAAGGGCTGGCCATCCGGGGCAGTGCCGAAGAAATTCACTGGCAACGCCGCCGTCTGCGGGCCATTGGCCAAGGTCGTCGCCGACAGCAGGGTCCCATCGTTGACAGCGGAGCCGTCGGTGGCCTTCAAGGCGAACAGCGATTTCAGGCTGCTGGCGGTCAGCGGTACGCTCGCGGTGGTGGGCAGATTACCGCTCAAGGTCAGACTGGAGGTCGCGACCGCGGGCATGGTCTCGACGGGTGAAATCGTACCGCCGGCGGTATTGAGGACCTTGTAACCGGTGCTGAGATCGACCAATTCACGAGGA
Organism: Planctomycetota bacterium; assembly: GCA_044353645.1. GTDB lineage: Bacteria > Planctomycetota > UBA11346 > UBA11346 > UBA11346 > CAIUVD01. Next base: position 2,892 of record JBILBP010000260.1, read on the forward strand.
GCGCCGCCATTGAAGCCGAAGCTACCGACCCGCGAATAGAAATTGGTGCCGCCAGTGTCCCGAAGGGTGAAGAAGCCGTTACCGGTGATCGCCAAATCAAGGTCGCGACCAGTGGACTGGATCGGTCCCTGATTGAACTGCACCGAGATCCCCGCCACCTGCGCGCCGTTCCCGACCTGCGAGGAATTGACCCCGCCGGTAGTGCTGCCGGTCTTCACCGCCGGCTGCACCAGGCTGTAGAATTGATCCGCGAAATCGACGCGGCTGGATTTGAAACCATTGGTCTCGGCATTAGCGATATTGTTGGCGGTAACATCGAGCATCGTCTGATAGCTCTGCATGCCCGACATGCTGGTCGTAAATACGTTGGCCATGGGATCCCCCAAACCACCTGAACGCGATGGACGTGCCAAAGACGCCACCAAGATGCGTGCATGCAACTGCGTACTTCTCTCCCAGCGAGCCTCCACGTGCGCCTACCCATCTTGCTCCTCGCCAGCCTGGGTTGCTGCGCGTGGTCGGCTGAGGTCCCCCCGCCGCAGATCAGTCTCCATCACGCACAATTAACCCGTACATGGAACGCCGCCGAAGAAGTCCTGAGTCCCGCCAACGGCAACCTGGTAATAACCCTCGAAGTCCAGCCGCCTGTCGGTTATCGCATCCTCGGTCAGCCGCTGGTACGCGTGACCACGGCCCTGGCTGCCGACGGTACCGATGTGCGCCTGCGCGCCGTCCGTCCGCAAACCGAGGAAGCGCCGACCCTCGAGCGCGAGCCCAGCCGGTGGGTCGAGTTCACCTTGCGGGCGCCTCCTGCGCCTTTTTCGAGTCTACAGAAACTCAGCGGCACCTGCGCCATGCGCCTCGCCCCGACGATGGTGAAGGACGCCGTGCTCACTCCCGTGAGCGCCTGGCTGGGCAAGCCGGTGACCCTCGCCGACGATCAGAGCGCGGAATTCACCCTTTACCGCAGTGATGACGACCAGTGGCTCTACCTCGAGTTCAATGCCGCCGCCGCCGAACGCTTTGCCGGCGTGCGTCTGACCACCGCTGAGGGCGCCGAACTCGACATACCGGCGGATGAAGACTGGCCCGATGCCGAGGAACAAACCGTCACCCGCAGCTTGCCCGAGGACACGCCCAGCGACGCCACCCTGACCGTGCACTTCATCGGCATGGGCGAACATCGGGCGGTGCCGTTCACGTACACCGCGCTCACCTTTCCCGGAGCGACGGTCACCAGCCCGACGGCGATCCCCTT
>JBILBP010000420.1:0-13644 GCA_044353645.1 Planctomycetota bacterium
CGCTGTTCGGCGGGATCATTGAGGAAAATACCCGCGTTGCGCAAGAATTGCAAGCTCTGCGCGATGTTCTGGCCCCCATCCCTCAATCGACGATCCAATGTCTAGAGGATATAAAATCAAACCTGTTTTCGGAGCGTCAAATGTCACACGATCTCATTACAGCCTTTCAGCCGGTCATTAGCAGCATTTCCGCAGAAAGCGCACGGCTAGCCCAAGAGCTGCAAACGCAGAGGGAGGCATTATCTGCATTCACGGACGTTACGCGTCAAAGTCTAGAAGCATTAAAGTCGTCACTTTTGATGGAGATTCGCTCCATGCATGCGGTCCTAATCGATGCAGAGCAATCAAAGGCAAGCGCATCCGTGCGTGACCTCTCGCTCAAGCATATGCAAGATCTTCTGGAGGGTGCGCGTGCGCGCATAGATGAGCTGCTCACCATGCTTCGCGCCGTCACCGCCGATCGCGACCAGTTGAAGCAAAATCATGCCCTCCAGTCAAGCGAAATGGCCGCTCTTCATGCGCAAATCGGTGCCCTCCAATCAGGCGAACTGGCCGCTCTCCATGCGCAGGTCGGTGCCCTCCAGGCCCGGATCTGCGAGGTGGGGAATGCCGGAAATGGCATGCGTATCGAGCGCGACCTGCTGGTCGAACGCCACCGTCAACTTGAGGCTCGGTGCGTGGAGGCAGAAGCTCGCGAGACAACTCTGCGCGGCAGTCTCTCGTGGCGAAGCACCGCACCACTGAGACGCATCCGCCGTCTACTGCGCGGGGAGTGAACCTGGGTTCTCCATCATGTCTGTCAATATCTCCGCTACGCGTCTCCGCGACCTTCTTCTTGAAAATACCCAGACCAATGGTCCGGATTATGTTGCCTATGAGCCATCTCCTTTCCAGCGCCGAGATCTAGATCCCCTCGTCGTAGCATATTACTTACCCCAGTTTCATGCGACTCCCGAAAACGATATTTGGTGGGGGCGGGGGTTCACCGAATGGACCAACGTATCCAAATCCCTGCCGCAGTTCACGGGGCACTATCAACCCCATCTTCCCGGTGAGCTCGGCTTCTACGATCTCGACAATCGAGAGGTCCTCAGACGTCAGATGCAGTTGGCACGTCATTACGGGATCAGTGCCTTCTGCTACCACTATTACTGGTTCAACGGGCGACGAGTCCTAACCAAGCCACTGGAACACATCCAGGCCGATCCCACACTCGACCTTCCTTATTGCCTGTGCTGGGCCAATGAAAACTGGACACGTCGCTGGGATGGTGCCGATCAAGAGGTCCTACTCGCCCAGAATCACAGTCCGGAGGACGACATTGCTTTCATTGAGGCAATCTCAACGCATCTCGACGATCCCCGCTATCTCCGCATTAATGGTCAACCGCTGCTCATCGTCTATCGGCCTAGCCTGATGCCCGATCCACGTGGCACGGCGGAACGATGGAGGAACTGGCGGCGCGAACGTGGCCTGAGCGAACCTCTTATCGCCATGGCGCAAACCTTCGATGTCTACGATCCGAGAGAAGTGGGCTTCGATCTCGCAGTCGAGTTCCCCCCGCACAACATGGGGCGATCCGCACCCTGCATCAATCGTGATCTGCAGATCATTCACGATGACTACCAGGGTCATGTTGTGCCTTACAGATTTTTAGTAGAATATGCAGAACGTCTGCAACCACCTGATTTCCCACTCATTCGAGCGGCCTTCCCCAGCTGGGACAACGAAGCTCGAAAGCCAGGACGCGGCTATACTTGGCACGGATCCACACCGGCCCTCTTCCGCCGTTGGCTGACGACACTTCTCGGCTTTGCCAAGACGAATCCAGTTAAAGGTCAGCAACTCACCTTCATCAATGCTTGGAACGAATGGGGCGAAGGTGCTCACCTGGAACCGGACCGGCGCTTCGGCTACGCTTATCTATCCGCCGTACGCGAAGCATTGATCCAGCAACGCCAGCCAGTGGTCAAGGCCGTCATGCCCACGACGGGACGTCGTCTGCTTCTGGTCGGACATGACGCAAACCCTCACGGCGCCCAGATGTTGACTTTGGCCCTGGCCCGCGAGTTCGTCCGCCAGGGGGTCGAAGTCGAGATCGCCTTGCTTGGCGATGGCCCGATGCTCGATCAGTTCGCCAAAGAAACCCGGGTACATCACCTCTGGGCCATGGACAATACCGCACGTAAAGTTTTCCTAGAGGAATGCAGGGGGCGCGGATTCATTACCGCACTTTTGAATACCACCATCAGCGGTGGGCTCGCCAGTGCGTGTCGGAGCGCAGGTCTGCACACGATTACACTTATCCACGAGATGCCGGGAATTCTCACTGCTAATGCACTGTTGAGCACCCTTCGCTCCGCGATGTCATGCTCGCATATCGTAGTTTTCCCCGCAGCCACGGTCCGGGATGCAAATCTCGCGATTGCCCAGGTCGGTTCTGACACAAAAATTCAAGTTCGGCCTCAAGGCATCTACCAAACTCAGATCGATCTCAGCAGGGTGCAGTCGCGACAAGAATGTTTCGCCTCACTGGGCATCCCAGTCGATGCGCGATTGGTAATCGGGGCTGGGTATGCTGATTTTCGCAAAGGAGTCGACCTCTTTTTGCAATGTGCTTCCGATATCTGTCTCGATAATAATGTTGTTCATGTTTTGTGGGTGGGCGCCGTCGATTTAAGGCTTGCCCCTTATCTTGAGCACGAAATTCAGGCGCGCAAACTCGAAGGTCGAGTGCGTTTTACGGGTTTCCGCAATGATCTGGCCACAATACTCCAATTCGTTGACGTATTTCTCCAGACCTCTCGAGAGGATCCGTTCCCTAGCGTGGTTCTAGAAGCGATGCGCGCCGGCGTTCCAGTCCTCGCATTTCGCGGAGCTGGTGGAATCGACGATCTGCTCAATCAAGGCATTGGCGGCTTTCTTATCGATAGATTCGACCCGCGATCAATGGCACGGGCATGCCTAAGATTGCTGAGTGAACCCGAGCAACGCAACGCGATGGGGATGGCCGGAAAACAATTGATGAATGAGCATTACATTTTCGATGCCTATGTGGCCGACCTCATCAGATTGGCACGTCTTCGCCCCCCCAACATCTCGGTCATTGTACCTAACTTTAATTACCTCCGCTATCTAAGGGTTCGCATTAATTCCATTCTTACTCAAACCTATCCTATTCACGAGATTATCCTTCTCGATGATGCGTCGACCGATGGTAGTAAGGAGGAGTTACAGCGGATTGCCGATGAGTTGCGTGGCAAAATGAGCGTGCTTGTTTTCCACAACGAAATTAATAGCGGATCTGTGATGGATCAATGGGCACGGGGCGTCGCTGCTGCCACGGGGGACCTTGTATGGATTGCCGAAGCAGACGATTTGGCTGACCCTGACTTTGCATCTGAGTTGGCAAGAACATTCGACGATCAGGATGTGCTTTTTTCCTATGCTCAGTCACGTCAGATCGACAGTGACGGCAATGTGCTCGCAGAGAATTACCATGCATACACGGACCCCATCGACCCAGTCCACTGGCATATGGATGGGCTTGAGGGGCCGGAGGATCTGATACGATACCATGCGATAAAAAACTGCATACCTAATGTGAGCGCTGTTCTATTTCGCCGCCAGGGCCTCCTGGACGCCATAACGGCGGGCAAACCTTATCAGGTCGCAGGTGACTGGCGCTGCTATTTGACCCTTATGGAAATGGGACGCGTTGCCTTTCGGGCACGAACCCTCAATAGCCATCGGCGTCATCAGGCCAGCATAACCGGATCCCTAAAAGCCGAACGGCATTATCGCGAAGTAGTGGAAACCCAGGAGTGGGTCTTAAGTCGTCACCCGGGTGCACATGTTTTGAAATCCGCGATGATGGAATACCGAAAGCATTTACTCGATTACCTTGGATTATCTCACGAATGTGATGGGAGCGCGAGCTGAGTATGCTTCTATCTCTACCCCGGCTTATTCGTTCGCCGCTCTTTATTACCGCCTTGGTCCTTATCTTGGCGCAAGGTGTATGGCTAGCCTGTTGGTGGTCTCATCCACTGGTAGATCACCACTCGTTTCGCCAGACTCAGACAGCTATTTCAGCGGATTATCTTCAATTGCGCCACTCGGCAACATATGAGACCCCAGTCCTTGGCCCTCCTTGGCAGGTCCCCTTCGAATTTCCGCTTTATCAAAGCGCGGTCGCTTGCGTCAAAATGCTCTTTAATTCACCGACAGACTCCACTGCCCGAGTCGTTGGCTGGATTTCATTCATCATCTCAGCCCTCCTGATCGCCGGTATCGCTCGGCGATTAGGTGGAATCGCTCTGGCACTACCTACCTTCATCGTCTACACTTGCTCTCCATTCGCTCTCGTATGGGGACGCGCGGCGATGATCGAATATACTGCTGTATCGTTGGCTCTGGGTGGTGGTTATATTTTACTCAGGCCATCATGTACCTTGCGTCATTATGGATTCGCAACTTTGCTTTTCATGTTCGCGGCTGTAGTCAAAATTACAACATTCATCGGCTTAGGGTCGGCCATCGGTTTGCTCGCGGCGGGCTTCCTGCTGATCCCGGGGCCCCGTGCCGCACCCCTCAAGGCGCGCATTCTGTGCTTGGTGTGGATTACCATCTGCCTTGGTATTGCCACATTGGCCGGCTATGTCTGGACAGCCTGGGCCGACCACATCAAAAGCGCTTCTGAGTGGTCATCTCCATTCACCTCTAGAGGTTTAGAGACCTGGAATTTCGGAACATTTGCCCAACGCACGAACCTGGAAAATTGGAAAACCATCTTAATTCGATTGGAAGATCTGCATTTTTTCAGCGTATGGCTCATTTTTCCAATCGTCATTGATCTTGCGATCTTGTCACATCTGAGATCGCGTACGGTAATCATGACTCTCGTCGCGGCGGTGCTTGGAGTCGCTGGGACCATCTTCCTTTTCTTTAACCTCTTCCTGGTTCATGACTATTACCTGGCGGCGGTTCATCCATTACTGGCTATCATTTCTGGATCCATCATATGGGGATTCTGGCGCGTATGCCGGCGAGCGGTATCGGATCGCATCCTTGCACTTGCGTTCTTTGCAGTCGTAGCCGTCGCAAGTCTCCGTTCATCGTACGTATGGACGCTGTACGACAGTTCGAAACCGCAATCCCAAATTGATCTTGCCTCGGCGCTTGCCGCGGTGACTGATCGGGACGCAGTTATTTGCGTTCGTGGCTTTGAATGGAATTCGACTATTCCCTTCTATGCCCAACGCCGAGCCGTCATGGACCATGGCTTTTATCAGCCAGGCAGACTCGAAGCGGTAGCAGACAAAGCCGGAGTAAGCATCCTCGTCGAAGGCGTATGGATCGCACCAGAACAGTCTATACGTAACCACTGGCCATATCACTGGCCCATTCCATTAAGGAATGACTGGGTCAGGGCTGATATCGTGGCAAATACGGAAGCCGAGCTTGAGCAGCTCCGGCAACGCTTGAACGAACGGATGTCTTCCCTGATTTTACCGGCGCACCCTCCCAGCCCAACAAACATGCGCCTCTGTTCGATCGCAGGACAGGCGCTAGTCGCAATTGACTGCGGGGAAGATATCATTATCGACGTCAAGCCTGGTCAGATAGTATCCCTCACCGCTGGAATACAGCCTATTTCCTATACTTCTGGCTCATCTGATGGCGTTCGATTGCAGGCCCAATGGATCTTAAACGATGGCCACAGCATTCCAATTTCGACAATCAACATCGATTGCCCTGCTTGGCCATGGCAGCAAGCTGCTCATAAGTATCAATTTAAAATTCCCCTTCACCTCGATCAAACCGGATCAATGCGGATATCGTTTGATGGCGGTTTAGGCAATAAAACAGAATGGGATTGGCCGGCAATCGGGTCGATTCGAGTCCTGCAAGGCGACCCATGAAGGGTATTTCTAGTCTAGCTTTGTCTTGCGAACCGTGCCGCCGCTCTAGACAGTGCCAGCAGCTGATTTGCCCGCACCTCACTGCATTCGACCATGGGGAGCCGGCTCTATTCTCCATGGTCAATCGTATTCGAATCATAATGCTACTGAATGTTAATAAGTAATGAATTTGCCCAATAAGAGAAAATGGAAAATGGCAAATATTACTTTAGGCAATCTCACCATGCTTGGCGGGCCGAGTTCAATTTCGATGCATTCTAAAATATTCAAGAGAAAATAATGAGCGAATTATCTCAGCGAGCCATAAAAAATGCCGCAAAAAAACAAGTGCTTATCTTGTGGATTTCAACGACGGCAGTTGCTCTTCTTTGTTATTTGTCGTGGGCGCTCCATGGAACCGTTTCGATTGACGAAGAGCTCACGTTCGGCCATGAGCAGAATATTAGTGGTTGGGCACAGCAGGGAAGATGGGGAATGGCACTCGTCAAGGTGCTAATGGGATCAATTAATTTTATTCCGGTATATACTGATTTATTTGCAATATTGGCGCTATCCATCGGAGCATGTTCGGCGGTATGGATTGTCGCCAATGCCCTCGGAGTGAAGTCCTTGAAAACAAAGATTTTCATGGCTGCCCTTATTGTTTCAAATCCCATAAATTGCGAATGGATGATATTCGGAACCTACAATATCGAGATTGGACTCTCCTATGGGCTTTGTGCTTGGTCGGCCTCTCTTTTATCGGTAGGCTCAATCTCCGATGTTAAAAAGCGATATAAATTTATAATCCTAGGAATAGCTAGTTCGTGCTTTTCCGTATCAATCTATCAATCAAATTTGATATTAATACTGACTTTATCTGGAATAATCCTGATTCTCAAGGATGATGTTCGCGAGAACGGCGCACGACTCAATGCAATAGCATTGTCGTTTTCATTGATCTTAATTTCAACAGTATTGTATTATCTAATTAACTATATTGTCCTTATGTCTTTTTCCAAGAGCGCCTATATTGAGAATTCATTTATGTGGAATTTTGGGGGAATCGATGGGGCGATGCATAGATGGCAATTAGGATTAAATAAGCTCTTTAATCCATCATCTGAGGGATTCTTGGGTTTATCTCTCCCCCTTTCCCTGTTATTGCTATGTCTTCTGCCAATTTTCAAAACGGGTAGCCGACCCCTAATGTATTTATACTCCTTTTTATTATTCATCTTATCGCTTTCCTTAAGTGCGCTTATCGGAGGCATGCAACCACTTCGAACCCTGCAATCACTTATTGTCTTCCTTTCGGCTGCAGCGTTGATTACTGATTCAATAGCACGTAGAAATTTTGTAAATACAACTAACAGTCTGTTTTTGCTGGCTGTATTGATACTAAGCATCATGTCAGCGCAACGTATCATGTGGACAGACACGCAGCGATTTATAATTGATAAAAACTGCGCTATTGCAATTGGCACCTACATGAACCGCTCCGATATAGCTGGGATGAACATAATTATCATTGGACATCCCAGGGACTCCAACGATTCCAAATGGCATCACGGCGAAGTGGTGGGGCATTCCATTTTTTCTTGGGATGGAGGAAATCCATATCGAATCAAGGAATTCCTTTCGATTTACGGTTTTGACTATAAAATACCGTCACCCGACTTAATAAAAATTTCGGAAAATACAACAAGCGAGAATGCGATTACAGAAATTATCTCCAACGATTTAGTCTCATATCGTTTTGGAAATACCATTGTTATTAAATTTATATAGTAGCCTTGAGTGCAAACAGCACCAATACACAACGCACAAGGGAACTCAACATGAAAGCTAATTTCTTAAAATCAGAAGGCGTCTGCTCAACATGCAACAATAGCACGGAATTCATATCAGAATATTCTTGGCTTCGCGATCATTATGTCTGCCAGGTTTGCGGAAGCATTCCCCGCGAAAGAGCCTTAATGTGCGTGATTGAAGAGAGCTTTCCTTCGTGGAGGGGTGCAATTATACACGAATCATCACCTGGTCAACGTGGCGCAAGCATCAAATTGCAAAAAGAGGCCAGTCATTATATCCCATCTCAATTTTTCCCGGGCCATAAATCTGGAATTCCTGTCAATGGAATCCAGTGTGAGAATTTAGAAAGTCTTTCGTTTGCAGATCAGTCAATCGATCTTCACATAACACAGGATGTCCTTGAGCATATCTTTAACCCAGATATTACCTTTAAGGAGATCGCTAGAACTCTAAAGCCGGGTGGAATGCATATTTTTTCTGTCCCTCTTGTAAATAAATTCAATCCTTCCAGGCGCCGCGCTCGGTTGCATGACGGGAAAATTGAGCACCTTGAGGCCGAACAGTACCACGGAAGCCCCGTTGGCGACGGAAGATCGCTGGTTACGATAGACTGGGGATTTGACATCTGCGATTACATTTTCAAAGCCAGCGGATTATATACAAAGATAATTTACATTGATGATATTAGCCGTGGAATAAGGGCTGATTTCATTGAAATCCTCGTTACCTTTAAGCCGATGTCGTCAGAGCCCGCCTGTCTATAAAATCCACGAACTTTCGATTGGCCAAATGAAAACAATGAAAATACATCCGACAGCTATTGTTGAATCAGAAAAAATTGGGCATGGTTCAAAGATATGGGCACATGTTCATATTCTCCCCGGTGCAATTCTCGGGTCAGAATGCAATATCTGCGACTTTGTCTTCATTGAGGGAAATACCATCATAGGTGATCGGGTCACTATAAAGTGCGGCGTTCAAATTTGGAGCGGAGTTCGTATTGATGACGATGTCTTTATTGGACCAAACGCAACTTTTACTAACGACCTTTTCCCCCGTAGTCGGGATTATAGCAAACCGATTGCCGAAACACACGTCTGTGAAGGCGCTAGCATTGGAGCCAATGCAACAATATTGGCAGGCCTCACCATTGGACGGAAAGCCATGATAGGCGCCGGCGCTGTTGTGACGAAATCCGTTCCCCCTTTCGCTATTGTTGTTGGTAACCCCGGAAGAATTGTTGGCTATGCTAATTCCGGCATCTCGACTGCGAAACAGACAGAGAGTTCGATGCCCACCGCCATTGGCAGTACTGCACTGGATGTTCGCGGTGTGACCGTGCATCGGTTCAAATCAGTTCATGATCTCCGTGGCGATTTGACGGTCGGCAGCTTTGGGCCGGAAATACCCTTCACTCCGCAGCGACATTTTTTGGTACATCATGTACCCGGAAGCGAGGTTCGGGGTGAGCATGCACACTATAAATGCCATCAGTTTCTCATAGCCGTCCACGGATCCGTGGCTGTCGTTGCAGACGATGGCGATCGACGGCAGGAAGTTCTCCTTGATAGTCCCGACCTGGGCATCTATCTACCGCCATTAATCTGGGGCGTTCAGTATAAGTACAGCGCAGATGCCGTGCTTCTGGTATTTGCCTCCCATCCCTACGACAGTGCAGACTACATTCGTGTTTACGATCAATTTGTAACTATCGTCCGCCAGGTCGAAGGCCGAACAAAGTCATGAGCAAAATTCCCTTTCTTCAGCTTGGCGATGCCGTCGCTGAACAGCGCCCCCAAATTGACGCAGCGATTAAACGTGTCCTTGACAGTGGTTGGTATTTATTGGGACCGGAGTTGGATAATCTTGAGCGTGAATGGTCTGAATGGTGTGGCGCAACCCATGCTGTTGGAGTTAGTAACGGACTTGATGCTCTGCATCTCGTTCTTCGTTCATGGGGTATCGGTCCTGGTGACGAGGTGATTGTTCCATCAAATACATATATCGCATCATGGCTGGCCGTAACCATGGCTGGTGCAACGCCGATACCAATTGAACCCGAATGGGATACATGCTGTATAAATCCCGCCCTCATCAAACAGGCCATATCAACTAGGACTAAGGCAATAATGCCTGTGCATTTGTACGGACATCCGTGCGATATGCCTGCCATCATGGTGATAGCTCGCGAACACGGCCTTCGTGTCATCGAAGATGCAGCGCAGGCCCATGGGGCTGAAATCAATGGCAAGCGCATCGGCAGTCATGGCGACGCTATCGCATGGAGTTTTTACCCATCGAAAAATCTTGGGGCCCTTGGTGATGCGGGTGCGATTACCACCAATGATGCCGAACTTGCCAGAAAACTTAAGATGTGGCGCAACTATGGTAGTGCAGTGCGCTATGTCAATGAGGTCGCCGGCTATAATAATCGACTAGAAGAATTGCATGCCGCGGTTTTACGAATTAAAATATCTGCCCTGGCAGATTGGAATGATCGTCGCCAACGTCTAGGGCAACGATATCAGCGTGAACTTACTGGACTGGGGCTCACGCTTCCAACGGTTCGCCCTGGCGTGCGGCATGCATGGCATCTCTATACCATTCGACATCCATCTCGCGATCGCATCAAAATTTATTTGGATTCGATTGGTGTGGGAACACTGATTCACTACCCGATCCCTCCTCATCAACAGCAAGCCTACGCTTCGCTGGGATTAGCTCACACATCTTTCCCAATTGCTGAACGCATTCACAAAGAGACCCTGAGTTTGCCTCTTGGCCCGCATTTGAGCGATGAGGCACAGACCGCCGTGATCGCTGCCGTTCGCCATGCCATGACATCATTGGATTATGCATGAAAAAACTATCCGTTGTTATTCCGGTCTATTTCAATGAAGGATCGCTACCGGATCTTGAGCTCGCCTTGGCTGATTTGGAGCATCAGCTCCTTCTTGAACAGATGGAGCTTCAACTTATTTTTGTTAACGACGGCTCACTGGACCGCTCGCTAGATATCCTTAAAGACATTCAGCGCCGCCGTCCAGGGACAATTGTACTTAATCATTTGGCAAACCGTGGCTCTATGGCGGCGATAAAAACCGGCCTATTGCGCGTCACGGGTGATTGTTTTACCTATTTGGCGGCAGACCTTCAGGATCCACCTGACATGCTGATTGAAATGATCCAGGCATGGAAGACGGGTCAGCGGTTTATTGTTCGTACACGTTCATCTCGTGCTGATCCGATGATGACGCGGGCATTTTCCTGGCTCAATTATCGATTAGTCCGCCTGTTGGTTATGCCAAGCTATCCGGCCGGTGGATTTGACATGGCCATCATGGATAAGATTTTTCTGTCCCATCTATTGCGTTGCGGCCATAATAAGAATCTGGCGATGTTTGCCTGGTCCTTGGGAATTCCAGCTAGAATTTTGACCTATCATCGTTGCGAACGTGAACACGGCCGGAGCATGTGGACTTTTCAGAAAAAGGTAAATTATTTCATTGATTCTAGCGTTGGATTTTCAGTCAAACCAATGCGCATAGCTACAACCATGGGTTTTCTAATTGCACTTGCGTGTTTTATCTACGCCGCTGTTGTTGTATGCGGGAAAATTTTCGGTTTTATAGACGTTCCCGGGTTCGCCGCATTAGCCGCTATTTTGGGATTTCTCAATGGATGCGCTTTTATATTCTTGGGGTTGCTGGGGGAGTATGTTTGGCGCATATATCAAGAAATGGATCGACACGCTGATGCTGTTGTCGAGGAAATCCACCTGGATACACCTCACTCGTGAATCATGATCTTTCGCGCTGGCAACAGGTCTGCCGATTTATTCTTGTTGGGGGATTGAATACCGGTATTACCTATGTCCTTTATCTCACTCTTTCACTCGCCATGGTGCCGCCCATTGCATATGGAATCGCCTATATTACCGGTATCGGTATCGCATTTGCGGCCAATGGGCGCTGGGTTTTTCGATCGCCGGTGACTTCGCAAAGGATCTTACCTTATGTCCTTATGCAGATTATGCTTCTTATCATTGGGACGAGCGTATCATGGATGCTCACCGGAAGACTACCGCCGTGGCTAATCGGAATCACTTCGATCGCCACGATATTACCCCTATCCTTTATTTCTAATGCCATTTTCTTTAGACGTAAAAAAACTACAGATACAATATAATGACTGTTATTCTATTCGGGCTTATTCTGTCATGGGGCTGGTTTGAGATCCGGACCGGAAACATGTGATAAGACAATCTCGGTTATTTTCGATTCCCTAACTCCGCAGGGCGGGCATGCCATCTAATTTGGCTAAACCCAGAGGTTCATCTATGGTCAATGCAGTCGGCTCGTTGTCCAAAGGATTGCTCTCCTTATGGAGTTTTTTTTTGTGAACGGCAGCGCTTTCTGCTTTTCCCAATATTTATTTCGGCCATCGCAAATAGGCAATAATCAAACTGCTATGCCCATTAGACCTCGCCCTGTAACGCCATTGAGGATTCCCTGGAAGATATTACATCTCCATCATCTTACGGCTTCTTCCGGTAGCGACTCAGCATGGAGATCATCCGGGAACGATCCGCATTTGATCATTCAAGGCTTCTTGCAGCCGGGGCGATTCATCGTCCGCTGGAGCGGCTCATCCGAGCAGTCTCGCGAGCTCACGCTATCTCTTGACTATGGGACAGGTTTCCAAAAAAGTGAAATGCATGTTTTGGGCACGCTTGTCGGTCAACTGCAAATCTATGAGATAGCCCTCACTGCATCCGCTAAAGTGCGTGCCATCCGGTTTGATTTTGGGGAGCAGCCAGGCAATTTCATCTGGGAGCTGCTTGGCATCGAGGAGATCGTCGGCTGCCAACCGATCCCTGTACATGAGATCGAGTCGCTTGGCGAATCGTCTGGCTTCTGGCGCAGCCTCGGCGTCGATCCCCACTTTCATCTCGTCGGGGCCCTGCCAACAGGGCCTACGCGCATCCGTTGGTCGGGAAGCTGCAATATAACGCGAAAATTGAAATTATATGTCGACAGCGGTGCCGGATTCAACGAACGCGACACGTGCATCATCGGCAAGCTCGACGCGCAAGGGATGCCGGGGGATGCCATCGTCCGCTTGCCTGAAAGCGTGTTTGCCCTCCGCCTCGACCCCGGTGACGCTCCGGGCGACTTCTGTTTCCGTATCGAGAGCATTTCGAACGGCCAAACAACCTCGAGATTTCCTCCACTGCGCCTCTGGCCCTCGCTCGTCCGTCGCTTCGTGCGCCACCCCGACAAGCTGCGAGTCCTGAGGCGTCTTCGCAGCGGAGGCCTGCGCTCCATCTGGCGAACATCAGCCGCTATCCTAGGCGGTTCTGAACTGCATCTCGGCGGCTCGTATCGGCCCGAACCTGCCGCAGACGTAATGGCTCGTGCGGAAATCCTCCACCAGGACATGGCTACCTGGCCGGGGCACCCGGTGATCAGCCTACTGGTGCCGGTTTACAACCCGCGTCCTGAGCACCTCGCAGCCTGCATCGCATCGGTCCGCCAGCAAGTATATCCCCACTGGGAGCTCTGCCTTGCTGACGACGCCTCAACCGACCCCGCTGTACGGCGTACCCTCATGGCGGCCCAGGCCAGCGATGCCCGCATCAAAGTGGCATTTCGTCCGACCAATGGACATATTGCTGCCTGCACGAACAGTGCACTCGATCTGGCCACCGGTCCATTCGTAGCCCTTCTCGACAATGATGACATCCTCAGCCCCGACGCGCTTTTCGAAGTCGCCCGCGCAGCCGTGGAGCAGAATGCCGACTGGATCTACTCGGACGAGGACAAGATCACCGACGCCGGCGTACGCTTCGATCCGTTTTTCAAGCCTGATTGGTCGCCCGAACTGCTCCTCGGGCTCATGTATACCGGGCACCTTTCCGCCTACC
>JBILBP010000261.1:0-4137 GCA_044353645.1 Planctomycetota bacterium
GTTCGATCGTACAAGATGGCGATTTCGTTGCCGTACAAGGCGAGGATGGCACTGTAACCATAGGTAGAGTACAAAAGGAGTCGAAACGCGGCTGGTACGTGATCACCTCATTGGCCGCTGGGGGTAAAACCACAGTCTGGACCGAATCCGATATTCACCAAATGCATTGCATTACCGGGATAGAGATCCGCCCCCGGATAGAAAGCCAGGAAACAGTTGATGAAAGAGCCAACGTGCAACCTGATTCCAAGTAACCTCCCCTGGATCATTTACACACGTGTCTCGACCGACTCACAAGCCCGCGAAGGCGTGAGCATGGAGGCTCAGGAGCAGAAATGCCGGGGTCTTTTATCAAGCCGCGGAGTACCTGACTCCAATATCCAATTGATTACAGATGGCGGGTTTAGCGGAAAAAATTTCGACCGCCCTGGCTCAAAGCGCCTGCTGGAGCTCATCAAGAATCATCGTATCGCTGGGGTATGCATCTACCGTACCGATCGGCTGACCCGCTCGCTTCGCGACCTACTGGACTACATCGAATTATGCAATGCACACGCCGTTAAATTGGTCTCCATCAGCGAGCAAATCGATACGGAATCAGTACCTGGAAGACTGTTGGTCGGCATCTTGGGGACCTTCGCTCAATTTGAACGCGAGTCGATCTCCGAACGGGTGAAAATGGCCATGGCCATGTGCCGCTCGCGTGGGGCATTCATTGGTGGCCCCGTGCCAGCCGGAATGCGGGTAGAGGGAGAACGCGGCCATCGCCAGCTCGTGCTTGATCCACAATGGTCACCATTCATCGCAGAACTGTGGAAGCGATGTCTAGATGGGGCTTCGTTGAGCAATCTAGCTGACTGGTTGAATTCCAAAGGGGTACCATCCTCACATCGGCGGATATGGAGCCGCCAGACCGTGTTCAAGGTACTCCGTCGACGGTCCTACATTGGGAAACTGGTGGACGAGGCGACCTGGCAAGGGGTTCAGCAAGTGCTCGCCAAACGACGACCGTCTGCACGACCGGGGTTTGGGGAACGACTGCCTCATCGTGTCGGTGCTGGAGCCAAACGGGTGTATGTTTTGCAAGGGGTTGCCCGGTGTGGACTGTGCGGATCTCCGCTGCTGTGCGTCACTGGTACGGGGAAACTTGGCAAGACCTATCCATACTACCGCTGCTCGAATAAATCGCGACGGGGTGGCTGTACGGCGAAGGAGCTACCAGCTCAGGAATGGGAAGACGCCGCTTTAGAGGCGCTTTCCCACTTGACCCATGTCAGCGGACCATTGGCACGGATTTGGGCCTCAGAGCTGGCAAAGAACGCCAGCAAAGGGGAGCTCCTGGTGGAGGAGCGGGCCGATCTCATCCGTAAACGTGATGGACTGCGTGAACAGCTCGACCGACTGGTCGACGCCATGGCCCAGGGCAAGGCGATGGCCGACGCGGTACGCACCCGGGTCGAGCGGATCACCTCCGAGACTCGGAGTCATGAGATCCTGATCGCCCAGCTTGACGGCCGGCTGGCCGCTGCCCGGATGACCGAGGATGACCTGGACACCCGCATGGCAGCCATCCGACGTGGCATCGAGTGCCTGAGGGAACAACCCCCCGAACGACAGCGGGAAGTCATCACCGCCCTGGTGGCCGACATGTCGATTGCCGCCGGTGAACCGATGCGCGTGCGGGTGTGGCCGTCGCCGGATGTCGAGTTGCAGGAGTCTGAAAACAAAAAGACGCCTGTACGAGGGTTCGTACAGGCGTCTACCATGGTTGGGGCACAGGGATTCGAACCCCGATAGGCAGAGCCAGAATCTGCAGTCCTACCGTTAGACGATGCCCCACCGTCAACAGGGCGGGCAACATAGGGCAAAGTGGCAGGCGTCAAGTCGTGGACGACCGCCCCTGGTCCCCGGCACTCGGTCCGGCCCCTGGACCCCGACACCCCGCCCGGCCACTTATGCCATCGTCGCCAGCATGCTGTGCGGCACTGGGAATCGCGGCGCCTGGCCGCCGATCACGCTCAGGCATTCCTCGATCGCCAGGCGGCCCATACGGCGGATCTCGCCACTCGAGCTGCCGGCGAGATGCGGTGTCAGCCAGACGTTGGGCAGGCGATAGAGGGGACTGTCAGCCACCGGTGGCTCGGGATGGGTGACATCGAGGTGCGCGTAGATGCGCCCGCGCTCGAGCTCGACGAGCATCGCCGCCTCGTCGACCAGCCTGCCGCGGGCGGTGTTGATGAAGGTCGCCCCGTCGCGCATGGCGGCGAAGAAAGCGGCATCGCACATCCCATGCGTGGCCGGGATGTCGGGTGCATGCAAGCTGAGAACATCGCAGCGGCGGGCGAGCTCGACGAGGTCGTCGACACGCTCGGCGCCCGCCGGCAATTCTCGCACATGCGGGTCGTAGACCAGGACGTTGAGCTCCATGGCCAGCAGCTTGGTCAGCACCAGGCGGGCGATCGCGCCGTAGCCGATGAGGCCGACTGTGGTTCCAAAATTGCCGACATGGGCGATCTCATGCTTGCCGGGCTGACGCATCAGCGCCTGGGCAGTGAACCAGTTCTTGTTGGCGAGGGTGATCAGGGCGAGGGTGACCTCGGCCACCGGCACGGCATTGGCATGCATGGCCGTGGTGATCAGCACCCCCCGGGCGTAGGACTCGGGCGTGACGAAGCCTTTCACCGTGCCGGCGGCATAGCACACCGCCCGCAAGAGCGGCGCCGCCGTCAGCAATTCCGCATCCAGACGCAGCATGCCCCACGAACCGAGGAGGATGTCGACGTCCGCCAATTGCGGCAAGACCGCGGCACGCTCAGGGCCGACGATGCGGACCTCGGCGGCCTCATGGAGACGGCGCAGATCGCCATCGGTGAAAAAACGAGGCAACTCTTGCGCTTGATGAGTGATGGCGATGACGGTCATACGCGGGTCTCTTTCCGTCCGGCGAGCGGGGCGAGCTGGTCGAGCGGGGCGAGCAGGTCAAGCAAGCTGGCGGCATCGCGAACCAGTTGCGCCGGTTCATCGGCGCGAACGAATTCGAGCAGCGCAGCGCGGACCTTGCCGCTGCTGGCGGCGAGCTCGAGGTAGCGCCGCCAAGCATCGGCCCCCTCCTGCAGGGGCAGGCGCTCGCGCTGATGCCAGTGAAAGACATGCAGTTGTTCGACCCACGGCAGCGCGGCGGCAAGCTCGGCCAAGGCCGCCGCGGTGCTCAAGCCGACGCTCGGCTGCCACACGGTCGCGAAATGCGGATGGCCGACCGCCCTTAGGAAGTCGACGCCGCTGGCACTGGTGTCGGTCAGCGTCCCGCCATGCCATTCGCTGAGCACGCGGATGCCGACCGCCGCCGCGAGGTCGGCGATACGACGGGCATCGCTGATGATCGCCGTCCGCTGCGTCGGCGAGGTCTCTGCCGACCCCTGATTGCCGGCCCAGACGCGGATCGCCGGCGCACCGAGGGCCACCGCCGACGCCAGCACCTGGGCGAAACTCAGGCCCTGAGCCTCGCTCACGCCGACACGGTAATACGAGCCATAGGCGGCAACCGTCAAGCCGGCGGCGGCGGTCGCCGCCGCCACCGTCCGCGCGGTGGCCTCGTCACCGTGCGGGCAATGCACATCGCCGCCCCATTCGATGGCCTGGAGACCGGCGGTGCGCGCCAAGCCCAGAACCGCCGACACCGGCAAGGTACGAAAACTGATGGAGACCAGACCGGGAGTCAGCATAGGCTAATCATATATGATATATAAATCACAAGGGAAGCTCTGACACGGACTACTGTACCAATGGTTGAGAGACGGGCTCCTCGTCGGGATTCCTCAGCGGTGCACCGCTGCGTTGGCGCCAGCGACGTTCGTCGTCGACGTCGTTGGCCAGGCGCGCCAGATCGGCGAGCTGCGCGGCGGTGCTCGGACGCGGTTCGAGCTCGTAGGCGCGCATCAGCTGCCGACGCGCGTCCTCCATGCGTCCGGCGGCCTGCGCGAGCTCGCCGAGGCGCACCCGCGCCTCGGCATCCATGGGTTGCAGGGCGACATAACGCGCCAGCAGACGTTCTTCTCCGAGCGTATCGCCCTTCAAGCGCGCCAACTGGGCGCGCAGCTGGATACTCGGCTCGTGGTCGGGATCGCGCTCCAGGGCCCG
>JBILBP010000263.1:0-4134 GCA_044353645.1 Planctomycetota bacterium
CTTGAGCCAGGCGGCCGAAACCGCCACCCGTGAGACCACGCGGGCCTTCGCGTTGTTCATCACGGCCGTGCGCGCCGTCGCCACCCGTGGCGAGATGCCACCCTTGCCGCCCGAGGCCCAGGCCGTGATCGATGCCGTGCGCGCCCTCGATGACGCCCGTCGCGATCAGGAGAAATCCATCCGCGAGCTGAAAAGCCAGGTCGCGACCCTCGAAGTCCAGCGCCGCGAATTGCTCACCACCCTCGATCGCCGTGAACGTCGCATCACCACCCTCGAACATGGCGACGCCTCGACCGACCAACGCCTGGCGCTCTACCGTCAGGCGTTCGCGGTCTGGGAGAGCGGTGGCGATCCGCGCGCGGTCCTGGAACAGGTGCGTACCATCGAACGCGTAGTGACCTTCTCTAAGCCCGATGCCGAACAGCTCATCAAGGCCCTCGACCGCTGCCACGCCGACCTAGTCCGGGGCTTAAGCGATCTCTACGCCCTACAGCCGCTGATCGACGATCCCAAACACTATCGCCCGCGGAGCTTCCTCGGCTTCGGGGGAAAATCGGAATACGACCTGAAGAGCGTACCCGGCCTGGCGCAAGCCCTGCGCGATGGCGGCCGCGACCTGCGTGTCTATGCCCTACGTGCGCGTTGGGCGGTGGGCGTGCAGGACATCGCCCGGCAGGTGGCGCGCATCCGCGCGGTGTTCAAAGAGTTGGTCAAGCTCGTTGCGCATTGGCGTGAAAAACTTGGCGATCCGCCACCGGTTTCGATCTCGATCTCGCTCGATGGATCGAGCGGCGTGCTGGCCTTGCCGGCGATCGTCGCCACCGATCTCGAGGCCATGCTCAAACGCAAGACCAAGGTCGGCCCGGCGGCGGCGGTGCTCGCCCCGATCCTCGAGGAATGCGTAACCTTGTATCATCTCACGGTGTGCCAAGCCAAAGGAGCGGCGATTCCCCGCAGTCAGCCGGGCGCCAAGCGCGAGAGCCCGATCCAGCAGGTGACGCGGCTCACCGCCGAGCTCAGCGAACTCGCCGGCACCTGCGAGGCCGCCTTCGGTGAAGCCGCTCAGCGCGACTTCGTGCTCGAAGATGCCGACGCCCGGCTGCTCGCCGAAGAGCATCTCCTGCGCGGGACGCTCAGCGTCCTCGACGCCGCCTGTGCCGAGCTCCTCGGGCATCATGGCGTGCCGCCGGCAGCTCCCGGGGGCAAGAGCGGGGCCTCCTTCCCGGCTCTGCCGGCGAAGAAGGACATCGCCGGTATCGGTACCGCCCTCGAACTCCGCCTCGCATGGTGGGAAGATGTCGCGCGCTACCGCTTCGCGGTTGGCTGAGCCTCTGCTTTCAGACGCGCTGCCGGAACTCGCGCATGGCACGGCCGCGAACTACCAGGACGCCTTTCCGCGCAGGGTCAGGCGTGCCGTTGATAACCAGATATGCCCTGCACAGTGGTTCAACCTTTACGAGAAACCTATGCCCGATCTGTTGCCCCCCGCCTACTCCGCCTGCCGCCTCGGCTATGGGTGCATGCGCATTGCCGACGATCGCGCCAAGGGCCGGGCGGCGGTGATCGCCGCCTATGAATCAGGCTATCGGCTTTTCGATCACGCCGACATCTATGGCGGTGGCGCCTGCGAGAGCCTCTTCGCTGAGGTCTTGCGCGAAGTCTCAGGCATGCGTGAGGCGATCGTCATTCAGGACAAGGTCGGCATCCGTCCGGGCTCGCCGGGCAAGGTCTCGCAGTACGATTTCTCACCTGAGTATCTGACCACCGCCATCGATGGCTGCCTGCGTCGTCTGGGGGTCGAGCGCATCGAGCTGCTGCTGCTGCATCGCATCGATCTGCTTGCCGACCCGGTCGCCGTCGGTGAGGTCTTCGCCGCCTTCCATGCCGCCGGCAAGGTCGCCGCCTTCGGGGTCTCCAATGCCAGCCCTTCGCAGGTGCGCATGTTCGCCGCCCATGTCGGCTTCCCGCTGGTCGCCAATCAGGTCGAGATCAACCTCGATCGCATCGACGCCGTGATCGACGGTACCCTTGATCAATGCCTCGAACTTGGCATCAGTCCGCAGGCCTGGTGTCCGATCGGTGGCATCGGTTATACTGCTTGGGGTCGCAACGCCTCGTCGGCGCAATGGAAGCTGGTCGAAGCCGAACTCGATCACCAGGCCGCAGCCTATGGCACGGATCGCGTGGGCATCAATCTCGCCTGGCTGCTGAAGCATCCTGCACAGATCATGCCGCTCATCGGCAGCACCACGCCCGAGCGCATCCGTTCGTCGCTCGCCGCCGTCAGCATCCCTTATAGCCGCGACCACTGGTACGCCTTAAATGAGGCGCGTCGCGGCATCTCTATGCCGTAACCCGCTCCCTGCCGTAAGCCGCTTGTCCCAGGCGGTTGAAAACACAACAACCCTGGACTTTAGGTCCGGGGTTGTTGCGTTTTCGCTGGAAAAATCAGATCAGGTCAGCTTGTTGTCGATGAAGCCTTCGAGCTTCCGTGCCCGCGTCGGGTGCTGGAGCTTCTTGATCGACTTGGCTTCGATCTGACGGATGCGTTCACGCGTTACGTTGAAGCGGCGACCGACTTCTTCGAGGGTGTAGGTGTAGCCATCGACGATGCCGAACCGCAGGCAGATGATTTCACGTTCACGATCGCTGAGGGTGTCGAGCACTTCCGTGATCTTCTCTTTCAACAATTCATTCGAGCTGATGTTGGCCGGATTTTGCGTCGACTTGTCTTCGAGGAAGTCACCGAAGTTGCAGTCGTCGCTGTCACCGATCGGACGATCGAGGGAGATCGGGTGCTTGCAGGCATGGATGACGCGCTTGCATTCCTGCACGCTGATGCCGGCGCGCACTGCGACTTCCTCGATGGTGCCTTCGCGGCCGGTGTCCTGAAGGATGTCCTTCTGGATCTTCCGCAGCTTGCCCATGGTCTCGATCATGTGCACCGGGATGCGGATGGTCCGCGCCTGGTCGGCGATCGCGCGGGTGATGCCCTGGCGGATCCACCACGTGGCGTAGGTCGAGAACTTGTAGCCGCGCTTGTACTCGTACTTCTCGACGCCCTTCATCAGGCCGGTGTTGCCTTCCTGGATGAGGTCGAGGAAGGACAGGCCGCGATTGCGGTACTTCTTGGCGATCGAGACCACCAGGCGGAGGTTGCCGCAGGAGAGCTTCTGCTTGGCGTCCTCGTAGGCGCGGAAACGCCGCGAGACGGCCATGCAGCGCTCAAGGAAGCTATCGATCGGCTCGCCAACGATGTCGGCGATCTTTTCGAGTTCGAGTTCCTTTTCCTTGGCGACCTTAGGCTTGTTCTTGCGGTTCTGCTCGACCTCGCGGCGGATGCGCAGGACCTTGCGGCGTAGATCGAGCATCTCGTCCTTGGTCTGGATGACGGTCTTGGCGTCGAGCTCCATCTCTTCGAGCATGCGGTAGGCGCGCGTCAGGCGATTGCGCAGCAGGCGTTCGTCACCGGCACGGATCTCGTCGGTGCCGTAGTCGTTGGCGACGACATTCAGCGTCTGCTGGCTGACGTGCTGCACGAGACGCGCGAGGGTCGTGAGATGGGTGGCGGCGCGATCGAGGAACACGTCGCGCGACGGCGAACTGCCGTGGCTCTTGGCATTCTTCTCTTGCTGTTCTTTGATTTCCTTCTGCTCTTCGACCCACTGGATACCGGCTTTGATGCCCATCGTGGTACTCATCGCCTTGCGCCGGAAACCTTCGCGGAAGATTTCGATCGAGCGTGCGTACTCGATCTCCTGATCGCGGGTCAGAAGGGGGATCTCGCCCATCTGCGAGAGGTACAGGCGAACCGGGTCGTCATTCTTCTCGCCGGGCTCGACATCGTCGCCCTCGCCGGCGGGAGCGAGACGTTCGAAGCGGCTGGTACCAGGTTCGACTTCGCCATCGCCACCGTTGCCTTCTTCGGCTTCTTCGGTTTCGATGTCGTCGGCGCCGCCGTCTTCGGTCAGTTCGACGCCGCGGGCTTCGAGCTGTTCGAGGATCTGGTCGAGGAGCTCCGGATCATTCATCGCATCCGGGAGCAGCGCATTGAGCTGGTCGTAGGTGACCGAGCCCTTGCCCTTGCTGGTCTTCACGAGATTGGTGACGACGTCCTTGATCGACATCGGTTCG
>JBILBP010000262.1:0-4134 GCA_044353645.1 Planctomycetota bacterium
CCGTCAGCCCACCACTCGGCGTGCCAGGCATCCAGCGAGAGCTCATCGACCAGGGCCGCATAGCTGGCCAACGCCACGGGCGGCTGGGCGGCAAAGCGCGCGCTCAGCCGTTGGCAGACCTGATCCTGTGCGGAAGCACGCTGGACCATGGTCAAGGTCCGCCGGAGAACCCGCAAGCGGGTGCGCAACTCAACCTTGGCCGAGGTCGTCGGGGCCAACTCTTCTACCATGAGATCTCCTGACTTTGACCGGGTTCTAAGGCCACCACCGAACGCACACCGCGCTGCGGACCATGGATAAAACCGCCACGATACAAGACCGTGGTATTAATCAGCACCAGCTGATTGGCCCAGGCCCAGAGATGAACGCCCGCCGCGACCTGCAGACGGATACCGAAATGGGCGTGGATGAACAAACGCAACGGCTTCAAGGCTAGGCTGGTGAGGATTGCGAAGCACTCCAGGGGCGGAACCAGCAACTCTCCGGAAGAGCGCAACGTCAGGCTATGAGCCTGATCGCTGATACGCGCTGCCCAGGGATGACCGCCGCGGGCCAGGGGAGCCCCCGCCGCCGCCAGCGCTGGCAGCCAACCCGGCGGAAAACTGGAGGGATCCCAGCCCTGCGGGGTGCGGCCAGCAGCCACCACCGCCTGCGCCCAATCGGCATCGTGCCCGAGTTGCCCGAGGCCGGTATCTTCTCCCAGTAAGAGATTCGCCAGGGCGCGACTACGCGCGGCGGGGTCGGAAAGGTTGGTACGTAGCATGAAGGAAATGATACCACCAAATCGCTCGCGTGCGAAGCCCTCGCATTCCCCACCGCCAAGGTAGCGTCTTGCGCCTATGGCTGGCTTACTGCCGTTCCTCATCGCCGTGACAATCCTCGAAACCGCAGCCTTGGGCCAGCGGAGCGGGGCGAGCTTCACGTTTTTTGCCACTGTGATCCCCTGGGCTCTACTCGTGTGGTGGCTACTGTGCGAGACCGTGGGGCACCTGCTACCGCGCTACTGCCAGACCCGCCGGGGGCTCGATCGCTGGGATATCATCGCCCAGACGCTCATCATCGGGGCCTTTGCCGGCTTGTGCTATGGGCTGGACTGGGGCCATCGCGTGTCCGGCTACACCACGACCCTGGCCCCCTGGCTGACGATGATGGCGATCCATTGGTGGTGCTTGGCGAAGCCCACTGCCATCATCCGCGGCTTTCCCTGGACGCGCTGGGCGTTCCTGTCCTACCATGTGCGCTTTTCGCTGCTGCCGCTGATGATCGCGTTGCCGATCCTCGATGTCTGCCTATGGATCGGTAACCATTCGCCCATCGGACCCTGGTTGATGAGCCATTTTGGTCAGGCCGCCAATGTCGCCGGTACCAGCCTGATGGCCCTGGGGTTGATCACCTTCCTGCCCTGGCTGCTAGTCAGGATTTGGGGCGCCCAGCCGCTCGCCAATCCCAGCTTGGTGGCCGAGCTTGAGGCTGAATGCCAGCGTTCGGGGGTGCGCGTAGCCGCCATCCTGCACTGGCCGATCGGCGGCGGGGGAATCTACAACGCCATGGTTCTAGGGGTATTGCCGCGCCTGCGCTATGTCCTGTTCACCGAGGATCTGCTACGCGACTTCACCGCCGCCGAACGCAGCGCGGTGCTTGGCCATGAACTCGGCCATGCCCGACATCACCACTTGTGGATCTACCTGATGTTTGCCCTCGCCACCGGGCTGCTGGCATGGTCGGTGCGAGACGCGCTTCATCATACGCTGGATAGCGTGCCCGGCATCAGCGCCCTCACCGACGAGATCCGCGCCGGCATGGTTGCCCTGATCCTGCTGGCGGTGCAGTGGCGTTTGCTGTTCGGCATGCTCAGCCGGGCCTGCGAGCGGCAGGCCGATCTTGCCGGGGCGGATCTCGCGGGGCGGGGAGACACCGCCGCCGGGGCGCACATCATGCATGACGCCCTGGGGGCGGTGGCGCGGTTTGCGGGCATCGATCCGCGCTCGCCGAGCTGGCGGCATTATTCGATCGCCGAGCGGATGCGCTTTCTCAAAACGGTGGCCGCCGATGCCGGTATCGCCGCCCGCCATCATGCCCGGCTGCGTTTGGCGGTGCAGCTGCTGGCGATGCTGACCGGTGTCCTTCTCGCTCTCGCGACCATGCGGATCCTATGATTTTTATGCGTTCACCCCTGTTCATCCTCGTCGCGGCCTTCCTGGTCTCGCTGCTGATTGCGCAATACGTCGGCAGTTTTCACGCTTTCCAAGCCCCCTCCAAGAGTACCAACGGCAGCGACCTGCTGCTGACCCTGCTGCACCGCGACCAGACGTTGGCACCGGCCCTGGCGGCTGCTGATGGCGGCGACGGCGGGCCCTTGCTGGCGTGGCTGAATGCCGCCGATCCGCTCACCCGCCAAACCCTGGTGGTGGTCCTCGAGCACATCGCCCGGAGCCACGACGGCCTCGACCGCGACGACGATTCCGCAGCGATGGATGCGGCGTTCTATCGCTATCGCCAACGCTTCATCGCCTTCGTCAATATTCCCACCGGGGATAGCGATCTGGATGCTGAACTCGACAACCTGCTCGCCTACATCCTGGTGGCGGGCACCAGCCAACCGAGCGCGTCGGATGTCAACGTGGCGAAGCAGATCCTGCCGCGTCTGGAAAAACAGGTCGAACACACGCCCACCAGCGCCGTCTGGGATACCATCGGCTGCGTGTACTACGTGAGCAGCGAGGACGCTAAGGCCAAGGCCGCCTTTCAGCAGGCGGTGAACTGCGCCGAGCGTGAGCTGGCCAAGAGCGAAGCCGCCAAGAAGCCGCTCCTCGAACGAACCCTGAGCTTGGCGCGGCGGCGTTTGCAAGTCGCGCAGGAGTCTGATCTGCGGGCCGTGGAAAAGCGCGGCTCGACCATTCCGCGCGCGCCTTTGCCCCTGAATAACCAGCCCACGCCGGCAGCTGAACCAGTCCACTGAACCACTCCACTGAACCAGTCCACTGAACCAGTCCACTGAACCAGTCCACTGAACCACTCCACTGAACCCGAATCGGAAGCTCCTCATGGCCACTGATGCTTTGCGTGATCTTGCAGGACGTCTGTCCGCACGGCTCGTGGTCCACGATGGCATCATTCCCCTGCCTGATCGGCACAGCGTCGGCCAGCTCTGCCATGGCCTGCTGATGGTGCTGTTCCCGGGCTGCTTCGCGGCCACCAACGGCATGACCGCCGAACAACAGCTGCTGCTCTTCCAGGTGCAATTAACCGATCTCGTAGGTCGCGTGCAGGCCCACGTGGCACAGCGTGACAGCCAATCGGCGGGCCCGGCAAAGGACTGTGCGCGCGAGCTGCTCGATGAGCTGCCAACCGTCGCCGGACTGCTCGCGACCGATGTCGCGGCGGCCTTCTGCAACGATCCGGCCGCGCCCGATCACACCACCATCATCCTCTCCTATCCATGCATTGAGGCCCTGGCCATACAGCGTTTCGCCCATCGTCTGTATCTGCGCCAGGTGCCGATCCTGCCGCGCATGATGACCGAATGGGCACACGCACGTACCGGCATCGACATCCACCCCGGGGCGGCGATCGACGAATCCTTCTTCATCGATCATGGCACGGGCGTGGTCATCGGCGAGACCTCGCGTATCGGCAAGCATTGCGTGCTCTACCAGAGCGTCGGCTTGGTAGCATGGAATCCCTTGGCCAAGGATGAGCACGGCGAATTGAAGCGCGGACAGTCCAACAAGCGCCACCCTGATCTCGAGAACCACGTCACCATCTATGCCGGAGCGACGATCCTCGGCGGCGATACCGTCATCGGCCATCACAGCGTCATCGGCGGCAGCGTGTGGCTGACGCATGGCGTCGAGCCGTACACGGTGGTCACGATCAAGGATCCCGAGCTCAATATCCGCTCGCGAAAACGTCCGAACTTGGGGTGATCAACGACCCCCCCTCGCCGCTTTCCATCCCGGCGCAGCTGCAGATCGTTAGCGGTCTTGTCTGCCCTCAGCTCTTAACTCGACTCGACTCGACTCGACTCGACTCTCAACTGAAACACTCAGCATCACCACCAAGGATATGACCATGTCGAAGATCACGCTCAAAGGCTCTCCCGTCAACACCGTCGGCTCGCTACCCGCAGTCGGC
>JBILBP010000264.1:0-4115 GCA_044353645.1 Planctomycetota bacterium
CAGTCGCGATGACAGTCGCGATGACAGTGCGCGGACCTTGGAGATCTTCCCCTGCCAGCGCACGATGTCGGGATGATGAGCATGCCCGAGAATGCCGGCTTCAAGCTCGGCAAGGCGGTCCTCGACCTGCACCGGCAGTGACACCGCCTGATCAAGCACCATCAGGCTTGCGTGCAGATCGTGGACCCTGGTCTTGGTGAGCTCCGCGTGGTGACTGACGTAGAAGATGGCGGAGGTACCGATGAGCAATGCCGCCACCGTTGTCGCCACCAACTTGAGCAGGTACCGCTGCGGCCAGCTCATGTTCGCGCGCCGGGCCTCGGCGGCGCCGGTCGCCATTTTGTTGTAGGTCAAGATCGCTGATTTGACCAGGTTGCCGCTGCGGATGTCGTCGAGATCCTTGACCAGTTCGGCGGCGCTTTGATAGCGGTTTTCCGGCTTCTTCTGCAGACAGCGTAAGAGCACCGCCTGATACTCGTCAGTGATCGCCGGATTGAGGCTCTTAGGGAGCGGCGGCTCGCTGAAACAATGTTGGTAGATGACGGTATCGGCGGTGTCGCCCTCGAAGGGCTTACGTCCGCAGAGTATTTCATAGAAGACCACACCCAGGCTGTACAGATCACTGCGTTGATCGACGGTGGCCTCGCCGCGTCCCTGTTCCGGACTGAGATAGCTCGGCGTACCCACGGCTGAACCTCTCGCCGTCAGGGTGCTTTCGCCGATCACCTTGACGATACCGAAATCGGTGATCTTGAGCAGACCCTGCTTGGTGATGAGCAGATTCGGCGGTTTGAGATCGCGATGCACGATGCCCAAGGTGCCCGCCTCGACCAGGCCCTTGGCGGCCTGCAGCAGGTAATCAGCGGCTTCCTCGGGAGTGAGCGGACGCTGCGCCTCCTGACGTTGCTTGAGCACAGCGTAGAGGTCGGTGCCTTCGACGAATTCCATGGCAAGGAAGTGTTTGCCCTCCCATTCACCGCTCGCGTAGACCTGGACGATGTGCGGGGACGAGAGCTTCGAGGAGATGCTCGCCTCCTGCTGGAACTGTCGCAGCAGGAGTTCATCGGCCGCCAGATCGGGCGACAAGACCTTGAGCGCGACGCGGCGCTTCAGGGAGTGCTGTACCGCACGGTACACCGCCCCCATGCCGCCTTCGCCGAGGATCCCGCCAATTTCCCAGTCGCCCCACACCTGGCCGGTGTACGGCCCCTTACGGCCACGCATATGCCAAGCATCGAAGCCCTGATAGGTGCTCCGGACTGCCGCCGCCGACGGCTGCTCACCGGCGGGAAGAGCTTGAGGATGATTAGGAGATGGATCCTCATGCGCTGGCTGTGGTTGAGACATGGTTAATCATACAACGCGTTTTCGAACTTGTAAAATCCAACCAATTCACCGGATGCACCGTAGCACTTTTGCATTTCAGGTGCGGACGTTGCCGTTGTCCCAGGAATGACGCACCGTCATTTTACCATCACCGCCTGACGCGTGCTCACGGCTCATGCTCGAGACGATGACGATACAGTTCGAAGTCTCGACGCTGTCTGCGTGAGATTTCGAAGACCTCGCAAGCTGTAAATATCAGTCGCTCAGGCCGGACGATTCTCGGCCCAGCGATCGCCATAGGCAATGAGGATCTGCCAATCGATCGGCTCGCGTTGACTGCGCCAGGTGGCGAAGGCGACACAGGTCTTGGCTGATGGCAGTTCGTACAACCATTCGGTGGTCAGTCGTTCATGTACTGCAGCGAGCGTAATGACCACACCGGTCTGGCTCGCCGTCGGTTTCTTCAACGAGACTTCCTGATCGAGGCGCTTGGCGCAGATCTCGGCGTAGATCTCCTCGGCGCTGAGCTCGGTAAAGCACTGCTCATCGACACTCCCATGTTCGTCTTTGAGAAGATCGGCGGCGCGATTGCGGATGGCGGTGATGTTAGCCTTGGCGCCATAGGCGACGAGACGGACGGAAATAGGAGTGATCAACATGGAAACACCAGCTTTCAGTGACGGGTGTCAGGACGAGATCGTCAAGCATGTCGGCCAAAGAAAATCGGGACCTCCGGTCTCGTGCCGGACTCAGTTCCACAACGCACTCGCGGGTGGCTTCCGGCGCAACGGCTCGATCTCGGGCGGCTGACCGGCGAACAGGTCCAATCCCGAATGAGCTTCGACCTGCTGCACGCTTACTAGATAGCGCGTCAGCGGACCACGCGCCTCACCGCGATTGGGGATCTCGAATGCCAACAGATCCATGCCCGACGGCTGCCTGCGGATGACCACTGAAAAACAGGCGGCAGGAATGGATATGCCGGTGCGCAGTCGCTCCGTTTCGGGCGCGTACAAAGGGCCATTGATGACCGTGACGGCGGTAAAGCGCTCGGCCCAGCTAGCTACCCGCGGCGCATTGCGACCCGCGATCAGAATCTCAAGGTCCTCCCAGATGCCGGCGTTGATAGGATGCGGCTGGGGCACGATGTTGGAGCAGATGAAGGTCGCCATAAAGGCTGCCGAGCCATGACGGCTCCACATCGCAAACGCTGGACACAGGTGGCCGCGATCGTATCCACTCCCGCTATAATCACGCTGATTGACATGTGCCGCGGTCGCGAAATCGGTAGCGAAGACCGGTCGCGTCGGCTCAGGCCCGGTAGAGGTGATCGGTCCAGCGAGGTCATAGGTAACCCAGGCGGGATTCTTGCGCGCCTCGTCATAGCCGATCACGAACCATTGTTTATCCAGCAGCGTCAGCGGCTGGCCGCTTCGACGTACCGGCCGCCACGGCTGCCTGCCCGCCACCGGGACGACCTCTGCGGGAAGCGCAGCGGATGCCGGCCCGGCAGTTTTTGCGGGCAGCACCGTGAGCGAGGCCACCGGTAGCGAAGGAAGCGCTTCGGGGATGCGCAACAAGATCGCCGCCACCGCCAGCGAACACACCATGCCCACCGCCGCCATGTACGATACCTGACGACGCGACGCGCTGGCCATTCGCCCATGCTAAGCATGAGAACCTCGCTGAGCGCAAGAATGTGATTCCTGGATGGAGCTGCATACCAACGCCTTGCTTGTTGCCGTCGATGATGACCTCTCTCGCGCACATCAACGCTGGTTGCGGAGCATGCCGCGATGACCACCTCCAGCCGGTGCCCGAGGCGGTGTACGACCTACTCAAAGCGGTACGACGCAGGCTCGGATCGGCTCCACGTGTTGCGCTTTCGCCAGCTGACCTCTTCCAGATTTTACCAGACTTTACCAGACTTTACCAGACTGACCTTTACCAATCGGTAGCCAAGGCCAGGGAAACCCGCGCTTCTTGCGAATATTCCTGACCGTCGTAGGTCACCATCTCGCGTGTGAACTGCCCGGCGGCATCGATGCGCATCAGCCACAAATTGATGCCGACGCCGGCACTGTAGAGGGTCGGATCGGTGGCGACCGCGAGATTCTTCGAAATACCGGCGCGTAGCGCCAGTACCCGGAAAGCGTCCCATTCGAGGCCGCCGGCGAGACGCTGAAAATCCCGGCCGGCAAGCTGGCTCTTGCTGCGCGTCAGATCGAGGTCGGCAGCCAAGGTTACGGTGGTGCAGGGTATGAAGGCGACACCAGCCGTGGCCGAGGGGCTCACCGTCTGCTTCGCAAATTTGATCCGGTTAACGGTCGGACCCTCGAAGCTGGGGTTGTTCAGATTGCGTCCGGTCACGCCGACCTGCAGCATCGAAAAGCGCGCCATGACCGAGAGATCGATACCGACGTTCGATGATTGCTTATAATCATTCTTCGAGTCGGAGAGATACTGTGAGAAATCATCGATGTTGGTATTGAAGAGCGGGATCTCGAGACCGTAGACGCGGCCAAGCATGTATTTGAGGCTGCCACCCACCGACCAATGTTCGTCGAACGCATAGCCGTAGGTGACGGGGATCTCAACGATGCCCAAACCAACCATGCGCAAGGTTGTATTGTTGTTGCCGAACTGCAGCGAGCCGACGCCAGAACTGCTCACGAGCTGTTCAAACTGGCTGATAACGCCCTCGATCAACGAGGCATCGATGTTGGCCTGCGCTAAAGAATAGTCGATCTTGTTAACCGCCTGCTGGGCCTCGGCCGCCGTCGACTGAC
>JBILBP010000265.1:0-4065 GCA_044353645.1 Planctomycetota bacterium
CCAGGCGCACATCGACGGCGAGGGCGGCGGCGATCTTCGCCGCCACCGGGCTGATACGCACGCCCTTGCCGGGCTTGGCGGGAACGACAGGCGCCGGGGCCGCCGCGGGTGCCGACACCGGCGCCGCGACCGCGACCGCGACGACTGCTGGCGCCGGAGCGGCGGCGGCGGGCGCATCGCCCGCCCCGAGCTTGGCGTTGGTCGCCTGGGCCTTGGCCAGGGCAGTGGCGACATCGTCTTCCTTCTTGGTGCTGAGGATCGCCGCGACCATGTTAACCTTGGCCAGCGAACCGGCAGCGATGACGATTTCGGCGACCGTGCCGCCGTCAGCGGCTTCCCACTCGGCGACGGCCTTGTCCGTCTGGATCTCGGCGAGCACCGTGCCGGCCTTGATCACGTCGCCCTTTTTGACGCGCCAGGCAACCAGGGTGCCTTCGGTCATGGTCGGCGAGAGGGCGGGCATGAGCTGTTCGATGATCATGATGGCTTCGTTCAGAGTTCAGTGTTGAGAGAGCGCTTCAGCAAGCGGCGGCGGTACGTCTGTCGCCGCCGCGACTCGGCGATGGCGGTTAGCGATAGCAGACGGCCTTGACCGCGGCGATGATGCGATGCGGCTTGGGCAGCGTCTCGTTTTCGAGATTCGCCGCATACGGCATGGGATTCTCTGTGGTGGTCACGCGACCCACCGGGGCATCCAGGTCGTCGAAGCAATGCTCCATGAGCTGGGCAGCGATCTCGGCGCCGAAGCCACTGGTCTTGTAACATTCCTCGACCACCACGCAGCGGTTGGTCTTGCGTACCGAAGCGGCGATGGTCTCGATGTCGAGCGGCTTGATGGTGCGCGGATCGATGATCTCGCAGGAGATGCCCTGCTTGGCGAGCTCGTCAGCGGCTTCCAGGGCCCAATGCAGGCTGCGGCTGATGGCGACGATGGTACAATCCGTGCCCTCGCGTTTGCAGTCGGCCTTGCCGAAGGGGATGGTGTATTCGGCGGTGGGGATCTCCTGCTCGAACGAGTAGATCATCTCGTTCTCGAGGAAGCACACCGGATTGTTCTGGCGCAGGGCGGTCTTCATCAGGCCCTTGGCATCATAGGGCGTCGATGGCGAGACGACGATGAGCCCGGGAAAGTGCGAGAACAGCGCTTCGACCGCGTGCGAATGCTGCGACGACACGCGCGGACCGGCACCGTTGGGACCGCGCATGACCAGAGGAATGGCGAACATGCCACCGGTCATGTAGTTCATCTTCGAGGCATTCGAGATGATCTGGTCAAAGGCCACGAAGCTGAAGTTCCAGCTCATGAATTCGATCACTGGACGCAGCCCGGTCATCGCCGCGCCCACCGCCATGCCGGTAAAGCCGGACTCGGTGATCGGACTGTCGATGACGCGCTTGGCGCCGAAGATATCGAGCAGGCCTTTGGTCACCTTGTAGGCGCCGTTGTACTGCGCGACCTCCTCGCCCATGATGTAGATCGACTGGTCGCGGTTCATCTCCTCGAACAGCGCCTGGGTGATGGCCATGCGGAAGTTGAGCAGCTGATTGCCGTCACCGAGGTCGTTACCGATATGGCCGAGGATGTTCTCGGTCTTGATATCGATGCTGCGGCGAGGCTTGAGCGGATGGCACTTCGGTGCGGAAAGCGGTGCGGAAAGCGGTGCGGACATAGCTACAGATCAATTCGCGTAGACGTGGGTAGACAGGTCCGACAATGGCGGCTCAGGGCTGGTTTCAGCGAATTCCAAGGCCGCGGCGATGCGCTCGTTGGTCGCTTCCATGAGCTGTTCAGCGCCGGCTTCATCGAGCCAACCGGCGTCGATGAGCGAGGCCTTAACGCGCTCGATGGGGTCGAGCTTCATGTACTTCTCGACCTCTTCCTTGGTGCGGTAGAGGCCAGCGTCCGACAGCGAGTGGCCACGGAAGCGATAGGTCTTGGCCTCGATCAGCACCGGCTCGCCGGCCCGCGCCAGGGCCACGGCTTCTTGCGCCACCTTCCACGAGCTGAACAGGTCAAGCCCGTCGAAAGTGAACGACTTCATGCCGTAGCCGATGGCCTTGGTGGCGGCGATATGCTCGACCGCAACGGCCCGCGAGCAGGCCGTACCCATGCCGTACTTGTTGTTTTCGATGACGTAGATCGCCGGCAGCTTCCACAACGCGGCCATGTTCAGGCTTTCGTGGAAGGTGCCCTGGGCCGAGCCGCCGTCACCCATAAAGGTCACGCTCACGCCGCCGGTGCCGCGGTATTTGGCGCTGAAAGCCGCGCCGGTGCCAATCGGGGTCTGCCCGCCGACGATACCGTGGCCACCGAGCATATTGGCCTTCTTCGAGAAGAAGTGCATCGAGCCGCCCTTGCCGCGGACGTTGCCGGTAACCTTGCCAAACAGTTCGGCCATCAGCTCATCGGGATTCTCACCGGCGAGCAGGGCCTGGGCGTGGCAGCGGTAGCTGGTCACCGAGGCGTCGCGCGACACATCCATATGATCGAAGAAGCCGGTGGCGACCGCCTCCTGACCGATGTAGAGGTGCAGGAAACCGGCGATCTTCTTGGCCTTACAGGCCAATTCGGCGCGCTCTTCGAAGCGCCGGATCAAGAGCATTTTTCGGTACATGCCGAGGAGGCGTTCTTTGCCGATTTCGGCACGAACAGCCTTCTCATCGACCTGGACCAGGGGATTGGCTTGTAGCATCGGGCGCCTCGAAGCGGTGGGGTGCTTCGGGCGGCTAGGCCGCCCGGGCAGGGCGGTTTTTATTGAGCGGGCTTGGCAGCGGGGGCAGCAGGCTGAGCCTCTACCGGTGCGGGAATCGGAGCGATTGCGGTCTCAGCTTTGACCTCAGCCTTTTCCTCTACCTGCTTCACCGCCTCAGGCACGGTGAGCACTGGCGCCGAGGCAGGCACTGCCGGTGTCAGCACCGGAGCGCTGGTGGCCGGGGCCACCGACACGGCCGGAGCAGCCGGAGCAGCCGGAGCAGCCGGAGCCGTCCCGGGAGCAGGAGCGCTGGCCGCCGGCGCCGTGACGGCAGCAGCGGAACCTTGATCGGGGGTCTTCGTCGGCGAACCCAGGCCACCCTTGTTGGGGATGGCGAGGAAGAGTACGAAGGCGAAGAAGAAGCCCGCCATCCAACCGGTGACCTTGGACATCTTCTTGCTCGCGCCAACACCAAGGGTGCTATCGAGCGCCCCGCCGCCGCCGAAAGCCGACGACAGATCGCCGGCGCCGCCTTGGAGGAGAATGAGCCCGACGATGCCGAGACACAAAGGCCAGAGCAGGACCTGCAACAGAAGAATAATGCTTTCGATCATGACAGTCCTAATCAGTTGGCAGCGATGATGGCAGTGAAGTCAGCCAGCTTGAGGCTGGCTCCGCCAACCAGAGCACCGTCGACATCGGGCTGGCTGAGTAATTCCTTGGCATTGTCGGGCTTGACCGAGCCGCCGTATTGGATGCGGATCTTCTCGGCCAGCTCGCCGACGAGTTTACGCAGCACACCGCGCACGAAGGCATGAGCTTCCTGGGCCTGGGCGGTGGTCGCGGTGCGGCCGGTGCCGATCGCCCACACCGGCTCGTAGGCTACCACGAGGTGCTCAAGCTGGGCAGCCGTGAAGCCCTCGAGGGAGCCTTGCAGCTGACGCGTGAGGACCTCTTCGAGCTTGCCGCCATCGCGCTCGGCGAGGGTTTCGCCAATGCACAGGATCGGCACCAAGCCCTGGGCGAGCACCGCCGCTAGGCGCTTGTTGATGGTTGCATCGGTCTCGCCGAACAACTGGCGGCGCTCGCTGTGGCCAAGAATCACGTACTTGGCACCGGCATTCTTCAACAACGTGGCCGAGGCCTCGCCGGTGAAGGCACCTTTCTCTTCCCAATAGGCATTCTGGCCGCCGACGCCGACGGCGCTACCCTTAGCGGCTTGGGCGACCGGATACAAAGCTATAAAGGTAGGACAGACCGCGACCTCGACCTGGCTACTGCGCGGATCGGCGGCGAGCGCCTTGGCCAAGCCCTGAACCAGGGCAACCCCCTCCTCAACGGTGAGGTTCAGCTTCCAATTTCCGGCGATAAA
>JBILBP010000267.1:0-4055 GCA_044353645.1 Planctomycetota bacterium
AGAAGGATTTCTCCTTCAACACCACCATCGCCGCGTGCATGGAGCTGGCCAATGAATTGAAGGCCGACCTGCTCGCGCCGCCGATCGCCAAGCTCGGCCTGGTGACCCTGGTGCGCCTGCTGGCGCCGATGGTGCCGCACATCGCCGCCGAACTGTGGCGCGACCTCACCGGCAGCGACGATGTCGTCGCCGCCGGCTGGCCGACCTATGACGCGGCGCAGATCGCCACCGACGAGGTCGAGTACCCGGTGCAGATCAACGGCAAGGTCCGCGGCAAGGTGGTCTTCCCGCGCGCGCTGGCGGGGGCGGAGCTCGACGCGGCGGTCGGCGCCCACGCCGATGTCCAGGCGCTCATCAGCGGCAAGACCCTGCGCAAGCTGATTGTGATCCACGGCAAGATCATCAACATCGTCGTCGCCTGAGCACCGGGGACTCCATGGCCACTATTACCTTCAATAACGAACCGCCGTTCCCCCAGCAGAAGGGCGTCGACCTGCTCGGGCAGCTGCTGAATCACGGGAGTTCCGTGACCTATATCTGCATGTCGGGTTCGTGCGGGATGTGCAAGGTGAAGGTGGTCGCGGGCATGGAGCACCTCTCGCCCAAGGCCGGCGCGGAATCTATGCATGCCTGCAAAGACGGCGAACGCCTGGCCTGCCAGGCGGTGTGCCGGGGCACCGGCGATGTGGTGGTCGAGCAGGTGCTCTAGCAGAAGTGGTCGAGCAGGTAGTCGAGCAGGCAGTCGAGCAGGTAGTCGAGCAGGGGGACGAAAGCTAGCCCATGGCGCTCGGACCGAGGCGCTGCATGGCGGTGGTGCTCTTGCCGTCGAGCCCCGACCCCCATGCTGCCGCGCCATGCGTTTTGTTCTCGCCCTGATCCTGATTCCTCTCCTCGCCTTGAGCACCACCTCGTGTGCGCGCAAGGCCAAAAAGAAGGACTACGGCCGGCCCCTGCCGGACGGCGCCCTCGCCCTGCGCGAGGTCGATATCGCGACCATGCCCGACATGGCGGTCTCCGACCGCGCCGCGGTCCGTCGCGGGATCGCCCACAGCCTGGCCTTCCTCGAGAAGAAATCGACCTTCCCGCAGGCCATCGGCGGCGTCGACAAGGTCCAGGTCATCGCCAGCCTCAAAGCCATCGACGGGCTGCTGACCTCGACCACCACCGATGAGCAGTTCAATGCCGAAGTGAAGAAGCGCTTCCGGGCCTTCATGTCGATCGGCTGCGATGATCAGGGCACGGTGCTGTTCACCGGTTACTACACCCCGATCTTCGATGCCAGCCGCACCGCCACCGACGTCTACCGCTATCCGATCTACAAGCGCCCGGCCGATCTGGTGATGACCACCAGTGACGAGATCGCCAAGCAGTCTCCGGCGATGAATCCCTATCCCGACGCTTCGACGATCGAGACCAGCGGCATGCTCAAGGGCCAGGAGCTGGTGTGGATGAAGGATCCCTACGAGGCCTACCTCGTGCGCGTCCAGGGCTCGGCCAAGCTGCACCTGCCCGACGGCGGACAGATGGAGATCGGCTACGCCGGCACCAACGGCTACCAGTACAAGGGCATCGGCCAGGACCTCGACAAGGACGGCAAGATCCCCAGCGACAAGCTGTCGTTCTTCACCATCCGCGAGTTTTTCCGCGCCCATCCCGAGGAAGTGGCGGTCTACACCGCGCGCAATCCGCGCTACGTCTTCTTCACTGAGACCAAGGGCGGGCCGTTCGGCTCGATCGGCCAGCCAGTGACCTCCGACGTCTCGATCGCCACCGACAAGACCATCTTCCCGCCCGGTGGGCCGGTGGTCGTGGCCACCGCCCTCTCGACCGGCAGCGAAAACCAGGCCAAGCTCAAAGATGCTGCTACCAAGGGCGTCACCTATGTCGGCCTGCATCTCGATCAGGACACCGGCGGCGCCATCCGCGCCCCCGGCCGCTGCGATCTGTACATGGGCGAAGGCGAAGCCAACGAGCGCCGTGCCGGTGGCCAGTATGCCGAAGGCAAATTGTACTACCTGATCGTGAAGTAAGCGCCGGCGACCTGATGACGACCTACCGCGTGAAATCGGTTTTCGGACCGACACTGCAGGGCGAGGGTCTGCATCAGGGCATGCCGTGCCTGTTCGTGCGTCTCGCCGGCTGCAACGCCTGGGACGGCCGCCCGGAGACCCGTGCGGCCTCGGCCTGTCCGTATTGCGACACCGATTTCCGCGGCGGCGAAGCCCTCGACGTGGCCCAGATCCGCGCCCGCCTGGCGGCGCTCGCGCCGGCGACTGGTTCCGAGACCAGGCATATGGGCTTGGTGCTCACCGGCGGCGAGCCGCTGCTGCAGGCCGACGCCACCTTGATCGCGGCCCTCGCCGCAGGCTTCGCGTGGGTCGACATCGAGACCAACGGCACTCGTATTTGTCCACCGCGTCCGGCGAACGTGTTCATCTCATGCAGCCCGAAGGCCGTGCGCGAGCAGCCGGTGGTCGTCGATCCCGACTGGTGGAAGGTCCTGATCCCCGATCAGCGCGGCTTCCTCGCACGCGCCCTGGCCAGCGGCAAGCCGGTCTTTGTGCAGCCGACCTGCCCCGATAGCGGGCCGAGCGGCGAGCTCTACCAGCGGCACCTCGCGGAGTGCCTCGAGCTGTGCTACACGCGCGGCTGCCGGCTGAGTGCTCAGCTGCACAAGTACGTCGGCATCGAATAGCCCGGTTGATCTTATCGCAGTGCGCTCTTCAACCAGGGGAGATACCCATGCAGGTTCTTGAATGGCTATGCGGTAGTCCCTGAACTCTTCCTAGTTGAAGCATGTGACGATCTGCATGAAGGCCGTGCCGCCTTGCAGATGCAAGGCGCTGAATGGATTTGAAACGCAGGGAATTTCCAGCGGCGACGATCAGCTGAGTTGCGTCACCTGCACCAGATCCACCAGGTGGTTGATCTCGCCGGGGCCGATGCGCGCGACATCGGCGCGCAGGGCGTTGGCGGCGCCGGCGGCGGCGGCGTAGCGCAGCTGGCCGATGAGGTCGGTGCCGGCGAGGCGCGCGTGGGCGAGGGCGGCGACGTAGCAGTCGCCGCAGCCGATGGCGTTGATCTCAGCGACCTTCGGCGGGGTGACGCGAAAGCGGCCGTTGGGGGTGTAGATCTGCAGCTCGCCGCCGCCGTCGGAAAGATGGATCTCGTGGGCTACCACCCAGCGCCGGCCGTCGCTGCCGTATTCCTCGCGGTTGGGTTTGACCAGGGCCGGCGGGTGCGGGCCGGCGAGGGCGGCGTCCATCGCCGGGCCGTAGCCATCGACCCAGCAGGTGACGCCGGCCTGGGCGCAGAGATCGAGGAGCAGGCGGTAGAGATCGTGGCAGCTCGCCGAGGGCACGCCGCCGCTGATGATCACCAGCTGCACCTCAGCGAGGCGCGCGCGCACTTGCGAGACCAGCACGGCGATCTCGCCGGCGCTGATCTCGGGACCGTTTTCCATCACCGAGGTCGTGCCGCCGTGCTCGGGATCGGTGAGCAGGAAACCCAGGCGCGTACTGGCGGCGATGGGTGTGAAGCACGGCTCGATGCCGTCGGCGATGGTTAGGGCGGCAAGCTGTTCACCGCTGCTGCCGCCGAGGAACCCGCCGGCGAGGACACGATGTCCATGACGTGAGAGGACGCGGGCGACATTCAGACCCTTGCCGCCGGCCACGGGCGTGAAGCGTTCGACGCGGTGGACCTTGCCGGGAGTGATCACCGCCGTCGCTAGGTGGTCGAGCAGGGGGTTGGCGGTAATGGTCAGGACGGTAGCCATGCGGAGCGCTCTCGGCTTACAGCGGGGCGGTCATGATCGTACCGGCGAATTTCCGTTTGAAGCCGGTGGCGGCATAGAGGCCGGTGGCGGCGGCGTTGTCGCCGAGGACCTCGAGGCCAAGGAGCTGGGCCCCGCGGGCGGCTTCCAGGCTGATGATGCCGGCGAGCAGCCGCTGGCCGTGGCCCTTACCGCGGTGCTTGGCGGCGATGCCGATGAGCTTCAGCCACGCGCGTCGGCTATTGCCGGTGACGGCGGCTGCACCAAGCAGGCCGCCAGG